>DATHGU010000164.1:0-5309 GCA_035317495.1 Solirubrobacteraceae bacterium | reverse complement strand
ACCCATCCTCCGCACAAGCACAGCATGTCGCTGATCGGGCGCTGGCGGGTCGCCGTGCGCGGACGCCGCGAACGACGCAAACAGCGACGCGAACGCTGATTCGCCCCTTCGATCCGCCGTCGCGACGCATACCATCCAGTGACGTTGACGACGCCGGCCTGCGCACATCTCCACGTGCACTCGGAGTACTCGCTGCTCGACGGCGCGTGCAAGATCGACGCCCTGGCCAAGCGCGCAGCGGAGTTCGGCCAGCCGGCGCTCGGTCTGACCGACCACGGGGTGATGAACGGCGCCGTTGAGCTCCACCAAGCGTGCCGCAAGCACGGCGTCAAGCCGATCGTCGGCTGTGAGATCTATCTCGTCGACGACCATGCGGCGCGCGGGCCGGGCAAGTCCGAGCGCAACCACCTGACGCTCTTGGCGGCCGATGACGCCGGCTATCGGAACCTCGTCAAGCTGTCCTCGGCGGGCTTCCTGCAGGGACTGCAACGGGGCAAGCCGTCGGTCGACCTCGGCTTGCTCGAGCGCCATTCGCAAGGCGTCATCGCGCTGACGGGATGCCTCGCCTCGCGCTTCTGCCAGCGCCTGCTGGACGATCGCGTGACAGACGCGCGCGCCCACGCCGACGAGCTGCTGAGCATCTACGGAGCCGAGAACGTCTACTTCGAGGTGCAGAAGAACGGCCTCGCGCCGCAGGAGAAGTGCAACGAGGGGATCGTCAAGATCGCCCGCGAAGTCGGCGGCAGCCTGGTGGGGACCGGCGACGTGCACTATCTGCGCCGCGAGGACTACGACCACCACACGGCGCTCTTGTGCGTGCAGACGAAGAGCACGATCGCGCACCCCAAGCTGACGTTCGAAACGAACGAGTTCTATCTGCGCGACAGCGGCGAAATGATCGCCGCGTTCGCGGATTGGCCGGAGGCGATCGCCAACACGCTGGAGATCGCCGAGCGCTGCACGGTCGAGCTGGAGCTCGGCAAGCAGCTGATCCCGAGCTTTCAGACCCCGGATGGCTCAGGCGAACGTGAGTACCTGCGCGCGCGCGTCGAAGACGGCATGCGCCTGCGCTATGGCGACCCGCTGCCCACGGAGGCGGTGCAGCGGATGGAGATGGAGCTCGGCGTAATCGACCGGATGGGCTTCAACGCCTACTTCCTGATCGTCTGGGACTTCGTCAAGTTCGCCAAGGAGAACGGCGTGGCCGTGGGACCGGGGCGCGGCTCGGCGGCCGGCTCGATCGTCGCCTACTGCCTGGCGATCACCGACGTCGATCCGCTGCGCTACGACCTGCTGTTCGAGCGCTTCCTGAACCCCGAGCGCGTCTCGATGCCCGACATCGACATCGACTTCTCCGTGCGCGGGCGCGAGCGCGTGATGCGCTATGTGACCGACAAGTACGGCCGTGAGTCGGTCGCGCAGATCGTCACGTTCGGCAAGATGTTTCCGCGCGCAGCGACGCGCGACGCGGCGCGCGTGCTGGGCTTCGACTACGGCACGGGCGATCGCCTTGCGAAGCTGATTCCCGATCCCATCATGGGCCGCTCGCCGTCGTTCGAAGACTGCTTGAAGGCGGGGCAGCCGCTGCGCAAGGCGTGCGACGAGGAGCCGGCCGCGAAGCAGATCATCGACGTCGCGCAGGGTCTCGAGGGGATTGTGCGCAACTCATCGATCCACGCAGCTGCGGTCGTGATCGCCGACCGGCCGTTGACCGACATCGTGCCGCTGCAGCTCGCCGACGCGGGCACGGACGAGCACGGCGAGAAGGTCTTTCGCACGGTCACGCAGTTCTCGATGAAGCCGATCGAGACGATCGGCCTGCTCAAGATGGACTTCCTCGGGCTGCGGAACCTCGACGTGATCGAGGACGCGCTCGACATCATCGAGCGCTCAGCCGCGGCCGGCGACGGCCAGGCGGTCGATCGTCCTGACATGACCACGCTGCCGCTCGACGACGCGCGAACGTACGAGATGCTTGCCCGCGGCGACTCGACCGGCGTGTTCCAATTCGAGTCCGAGGGCATGCGCGAGGCGCTGAAGAAGGTCTGCCCGGACGAGTTCAACGACCTCGTCGCGCTCAATGCCCTCTACCGCCCCGGCGCCATGGATCAGATCCCGGTCTACGCCAGGGGCAAGCGCAACCCGCAGGCGATCTCCTACCCCGACGAGCGCCTGCGGCCGATCCTCGAGTCCTCCAAGGGCGTGATCCTCTACCAGGAGCAGGCGATGCAGATCGCCACGGAGCTCGCGGGCTTCTCGGGCGCCAAGGCCGACGACCTGCGCAAGGCGATCGGCAAGAAGAACCGCGCCGCGATGGCGGCGCTCAAGCCGGAGTTCGTCGAGGGCTGCCGCGTCTCGGGCACTAGCAACGACGTGATCGAGTTCCTGTGGCAGACGAACGAGAAGTCCGCCGACTACTCGTTCAACAAGAGCCACGCCGCCTGTTATGGGCTGATCGCCTACCGCACGGCCTGGTTGAAGGCCAACTACCCCGCCGAGTACATGGCCGCGCTGATCTCCTCGGTGATGTCGACGAAGGACAAGGTCCCGTTCTTCGTCGCCCGCTGCGAGGAGATGGGCATCGAGATCCTGCCGCCCGACGTGAACCTCTCAGACCACGAGTTCACCGTCGAGGCGGCCGCCGCGAAGGGCGGCGTCGGCAACATCCGCTTCGGCTTGGACGCGGTCAAGGGCGTCGGCTACCAGGCGGTCGAGGCGATCAAGCGGGCGCGCGAGGAGGGCGGCGAGTTCGCCTCGCTGTGGGACTTCTGCGAGCGCGTCGACAACCGCACGGTCAACAAGAAGGCGATCGAGGCGCTGATCAAGTGCGGTGCGCTCGGCTCGACCGGTGCGAGTCGCAAGGGCATGCTCGCGGTGCTTGAGCAAGCGCAGGGCGCCGGGCAGAAGGCCCAGCAGGACGCCCTGATCGGTCAGGGCTCGATCTTCGACCTGGCAGAAGCGGCCGAGCCCGCGACGACGACGGCCGCCTCGCAGGGCGCGGGCCTGGCACGCCCCGTCCATCAACCGATCTCCTCAGAGGAGTACGACCAGGCGGAACTGCTGGCCGTCGAGAAGGAGGCGATCGGGTTGTTCATCTCGGCGCATCCGCTCAAGCCGCTGCGCGAGGCGCTGCGCGCGCGCGCGGACTGCTCGCTCGCGGCGCTCGCCGAGCGGCGCGACAAGGACTGGGTGACGGTCGGCGGCATCATCGTCGAGGCGAAGCGCATCCGCACGCGCAACGGCGACCCGATGATGTTCGCCACGCTCGACGACCTCGCCGCGAGCGTCGAGATGCTCGTGTTCGGCAAGGCGCTCGCCGAGCACGAGTCCGCGCTGGCGGTCGACGAGGTCGTGCTCGTGAAAGGACGCGTCGATCACAAGGAAGCGGGCAAGACGTGCCTCGTCGTGCAGAGCATCGAGCGCTTTGCGCCCTCGCCCGAGGAGATCGAGCAGGCCCGCGCGAAGTCCGACGCGAGCGCTCACCGCGCACGCCACGCGGCCGCGTCGCTCGCCGCGCCCGTCCACCTGCGCGTCGACGCAAGCGCGCTGGCGTCCACCGCGATCGATGATCTCAAGCAGGCGATCGAGGACTTCCCGGGCCCCGCCGAAGTGGTGCTTGACGTCGACACGCCCGCGGGCACACGCCGGCTGCGCCTGGGCGAGGCGTATCGCGTGCAACACACGCCCACCCTGCTCGCCGAGCTCGAACACGCGCTGGCGCCTATGCCCTCACCCTCAGCCGCCACGGCCTAGACGGTCGCTGGGCGGCGCCTCGCGATGCCCCGCTCGCGCAGGCGCATGGCGAGCGCAATTTCCTTGCGCCCGGGTCCTTCCCGCCTCTCTCCTGGCGTCTCCAGCACGCACGGGAGCTTCTGCAGGGCAGGCGCCGAGAGGAACGCCGCGCAGCCTGCGTCGCCGAGCTCGCCTGCGCCGACGTTGGCGTGCCGGTCGCGGTTGGAACCGAGCGGCGTCTGCGAGTCGTTCAGGTGCAACGAGCGCACACGGCCGCGGCCGATCTTGCGCGAGCATTCACGCAGCACCGAGCCCATCCCGCGCGGCGTGCGGATGTCATAGCCCGAGGCGAGCAGGTGGCAGGAGTCCAGGCACACGCCGATCCGCTCGCCACCGCCGGCAGCCTCGAGCAGCCGCGCAAGCTCGTCGAAGGAGCGCCCGAGCGTCCCGCCGGCGCCGGCGGTGTTCTCCAGGTGCAGCTCGCAGCCCTCGCTGTCGCCGAGCGCCTGTGCGATCGTCTCGCCCGCGCGCGCGATAGCCTCGCCGACGTCGCCCTTCTTGGCCGAGCCCGGATGCAGGATCACCGCGCTTGCGCCGATCGCGTGACCGACGCGCAGCGAGTGAGCCAGCGACTCGAGCGTTTTCGCACGGACCCCCGGTTCGTCGCTGGCGCAGTTGAGCAGGTACACCGCGTGTATCAGCACCGCGTCGACCGGGCTGGCGGCCATAGCCTCGCGGAACGCGACGATGTCCTCCTCGCGATAGGCCGTCGGTTTCCACTGCCGCGGCGACTGGTTGAAGATCTGGATCGCGCGGCAGCCTCGCTCGACGCCTCGGTCGATCGCTTTCGGCAGGCCGCCCGCTGGCGAGACGTGAGCGCCGATTAGCATGCGAGCGGATTATGAGGCTTCGCTTCGCACCATCGCCGACAGGCGCGCTGCACATCGGAGGAGCGCGCACTGCGCTCTTCAACTGGCTGCTGGCGCGCCACGAGGGGGGAACCCTCATCCTGCGCATCGAGGACACCGACCGCGAGCGATCCACGCCGGAGAACGTCGAGCAGATCCTCGACTCGCTGCGGTGGCTCGAGCTCGATTGGGACGAGGGGCCGATCATGCAGAGCGCACGCGCCGAGCGCCACGCCGAGGCGTTGCAGGCGCTGCTGGACGCCGGGCTCGCCTATCGCTCGAATGCGACGGCGGAGGATGTGAAGTCGTTCAAGGCGCTGAACGGCGCTGAGCGCGGCTTCCGCGGCGAGCAGGAGTCGAGCGGGGCGGTGCGCCTGCGCGTGCCCGGCGATGGCGCGACGGTCGTGCACGACGCGATCCGCGGGGATACGCGCTTCGAGCACGCGCACATGGACGACCCCGTGATCGCGCGCGGGGACGGCTCGGTCCTGTACAACTTCGCCGTCGCGATCGACGACCTCGACTCGCGCATAACGCACGTCGTGCGCGGCGAGGACCACCTGTCGAACACGCCCAAGCAGCTGCTCGTGCTGGAGGCCGCCAGATCGGTCGGCCTCGGCGAGGACGCGCCTCTGCCGCAGTATGCGCACCTGCCGCTGCTGCACGGCC
>DATHGU010000163.1:0-2010 GCA_035317495.1 Solirubrobacteraceae bacterium | reverse complement strand
TGGTCGGTTTCGAACACCGACTGCTTGTGCTGCACGATCGCGGCCATGCGGTTCAGCCCGAGACCCGTATCGATGCTCTTGGCCGGAAGTGGCTTGAGCACCGACCCCGGCTCGTCCGGCGCCGGCTCCTGGTCGTACTCCATGAACACGAGGTTCCAGTACTCCAGGAAGCGCTCGTTCTCGCCTCCCGGGAGGTCGCCGTATGAGCCGAACTCCTCACCGCGATCGAAATACAGCTCCGAGCACGGTCCGCACGGCCCGGTCGGGCCGCCCTGCCAGAAGTTCTCCGAGCGCGGGCACAGGACGATGCGCTCCGCCGGCACGCCGGCCGCGCTCCACAGCTCGATCGCCTCGTCGTCGGGGCCGAGCCCGAGACCCTCGTCGCCTTCGAAGACCGTCACCCAGATGTCCTGCGCGCCGAAGCCGAAGACGTCCCGCGAGAGCTCCCACGCAAACCCGATCGCCTCGCGCTTGAAGTAGTCGCCGAACGAGAAGTTCCCCAGCATCTCGAAGAACGTCAGATGACGCGGGGTGTTGCCGACGTTGTCGATGTCGACCGTGCGAAAGACCTTCTGGCAGTCGGTCAGCCGCGGCGCGGGCGGCTGCTCCTGGCCCAGGAAATACGGCTTCAGCGGGTGCATGCCGGCGACCGTCAAGAGCGCCGAGGGATCGTGTGCGGAGGGCACGAGCGAGGCCGAGGGGATGCGCCGGTGCCCCCGCTCCTCGAAGAACGCCAGGAAGCGCTCGCGGATCTCGTCAGATGTCATCGCGCGAAGGATCTTAGGTCGCCCAACCTCAGCTCGCGGACCTGCGAGTCGGCGCTAAGCGGCGATCGTGCCGTATCCGACGACCACGTCGCCCGCATACAGGCACGCCAGCTGGCCGGGCGCCGTGCGCTCGGCCGGCTCGCGCAGCTCGATGCTCGCGCGTGGATGATGGCCGGCGTCCAGCTCACGCGCGATGCGGCAGGGGAAGCGGCGGCCGTGCGAGCGCACGCGTACGCCGTCCACGCAGGCGCCCTGCCGGTGCAGCGTCAGCTCGCGCACGGGCAGGCTCTGCGCGAGCAGCGCATCGCGAGGGCCGACCGTGACCGTGTTCGCGCGCGTGTCCGTGGCGAGCACGTACAGCGGGTGCTCGGCGCCGATCCCCAGGCCGTGGCGCTGCCCGACCGTGTAGCTGTGCGCCCCGCGGTGCTCGCCGAGCACCGTTCCGCGCCTGTCGAGGATCGGCCCGGGTCGCGCGCCGAGGCCGCCGTGGCGCTCGAGGAAGTCGCCGTGGCGGGTGCCTGCCAGGAAGCACAGGTCCTGCGAGTCGGGCTTGCGCGCGACCGCCAGGCCGGCCTCGTGCGCGAGCTCGCGTACCTGCGGCTTGCGCAGCGCGCCGAGCGGGAAGCGCAGGCGCTGCAGCGATGCCGGCGCGAGCGCCGAGAGCACGTAGCTCTGATCCTTGTCGACGTCGGCGGCCATCCGCAGCAGGCGGCCGCCCTGCACGCGCGCGTAGTGGCCGGTGGCAAGCGTCTCAGAGCCCAACCGCGCGCCCAGCTCGAGCATCGCGTCGAGGCGCACGTTGCCGTTGCAGCGCACGCACGGGTTGGGCGTCTCACCGGCGCCGTGATCGGCCAGCCAGCCGTCGACCACGCCCGCGCGGAACTCTGCGCGCAGGTCGATCGACAGGTGCGGCATGCCGAGGCCGTGGGCCAGCTCACGCGCGCCCCGCACGGCCTGCGCCGAGCAGCAGCTGGCCTCGCCGTCGTTCTGAGGGTCCGACCAAAGCTCGAGCGTCACGCCGACGGCCTGCCCGCCTGCGCGCGCGACGAGCAGCGCTGCCACGGCGCTGTCGACCCCCCCGCTCATCGCCACGAGCGTGCGCGTCGCGTGGGGGGCCAGCCGCGCGTGCTGTCGCGCCGCACAGCCGAGCGCACGATGCAGCGCGTCGGCCGCCAGCTCCGCGGCGTGGCTCTTGGCGACGCTCAGCCCGCCGAGCTCGCCGGCGATCTGCTCGGGCCCGATC
>DATHGU010000162.1:0-2930 GCA_035317495.1 Solirubrobacteraceae bacterium | reverse complement strand
GGGACCGAGTCGCGAGGATTTCACGCGCATGGCGGAGCTCGTCGAGCAGTACGCCGACTTCCCGCTCGGAGGGACCGACGCCTCAGTCGTCGCACTCGCGGAGCGCCTCGACGCGTCGATAATCATGACCCTCGACCGTCGCCACTTCGCGGCGATCGCCCCCCGCCATCGCGAGGCGTTCGAGCTGATGCCCTGACAGCGTGAGCTGCTAACGCACGTCGAGCACGACCTTGCCGGTCGCGCGGCGCTCTTCGATCGCCTTCAGGGCGTCGGTCGCGCGCTCGAGCGGGAAGCGCTCGCCGACGATCGGCCTGACGAACCCTTCGTCGATCATGCGGTCGATGACCGCGCCGATCTCGCGATTGGGATCGGGCTTGCTCATCACGTAGGCCCCCCAGCCGGCGCCCACGACCTCGGTGTTTCCGAGCAGCAGCCTGTTGACCTTCACCTCGGGAATCGACCCACCGGTGAAGCCGACGACGACCAGGCGGCCATTCTCGCGCAGCGAGCGCAGGCTGTCGGTGAAGCGATCGCCGCCTACCGGGTCGAGCACCACGTCCACGCCGCCGTCCGAGAGCGCATTGACCTCGTCCTTCCACGTGTCGCTGAGCAGCACCACCTCCTCGGCGCCGGCCTGCTCGGCGACGCGCCCCTTCTCCTCGCTTGAGACGAGCGCTATCGTGCGCGCGCCGAGAGCCTTGGCGACCTGCAGCACGGCGGTGCCCACGCCGCCCGCGGCACCGTGCACGAGCACCGTCTCGCCCTCCTTCAGTCGCCCGCGCACGACCAGGCAGAAGTAGGCCGTGTGGTAGTTGAGGATCAGGCTCGCGCCCTGTGCGAAGTCGAGCGCCGAGGGCAGCGCAAAGGTGAAGAACTCCGGCGCGACCGCGGTCTCGGCGAAGCCGCCGAGCGCGCAGAAGGCCGCAACGCGATCGCCGGGCTCGATCTGAGCGTCGGCGGGGGCGCTGCGCACTATGCCGGCCACCTCGCTGCCCGGCACGAAAGGCAGCGGCGGTTTCATCTGATACTGCCCGCGTGTCTGCAGCACCTCGGGGAAGGACACCCCCGCGGCGTGCACGTCGATCACCACGCCGGCGCCGGGCGTGAGCATGTGCGACGGCTCCGGCTCCTCGATGTCGACCGCCCGCAGCGCGCTGTCCGGGCCCGTTTCCTCGACGATCTGGATGGCTTTCATCGTGAGAGTATGTCCGAAACATCGAGGGAGGGTTCAAGCCATGGCGAAGGTCCTTTGCGTGCTGTACGACGATCCGATCGACGGATATCCGCGGTCGTACGCGCGCGAGACGGTGCCGAAGATCGAGCGCTACAACGACGGCCAGACCACGCCGAGCCCGCAGCGCATCGACTTCACGCCCGGCGAGCTGCTGGGGAGCGTCTCGGGCGAGCTCGGGCTGCGCAAGTTCCTCGAGGACGCCGGGCACACGCTCGTCGTGACCTCCGACAAGGACGGTCCGGACTCGCTCTTCGAGCGCGAGCTGCCGGACGCACAGGTGGTCATCTCCCAGCCGTTCTGGCCGGCCTACCTGACGGCCGAGCGGATCGCCAAGGCGCCACAGCTGAAGCTCGCGCTGACGGCCGGCATCGGCTCCGACCACGTGGACCTGCAGGCGGCGATCGACCACGGCTTGACGGTCGCCGAGGTGACCTACTCGAACAGCATCAGCGTGGCCGAGCACGTCGTGATGATGATCCTCGCGCTGGTGCGCAACTACATCCCCTCATACCAGTGGGTGATCGACGGCGGCTGGAACATCGCCGACTGCGTCTCGCGCTCATACGACCTCGAGGGGATGCAGGTCGGCACCGTGGCCGCCGGGCGCATCGGCTCGGCCGTGCTGCGCCGTCTGCAGCCGTTCGAGGTCGGCCTGCACTACACCGACCGACACCGCCTGCCCAGCGACGTCGAGCGGGAGCTCGGCGTCACCTTCCACGAGACCGTCGAGTCGCTCGTGGAGGTGTGCGACGTGGTGACGATCAACGCCCCGCTGCACCCCGAGACTGAGAACCTGTTCGACGACACGCTGATCTCGAAGATGAAGCGCGGCGCGTACCTGATCAACACCGCGCGCGGGAAGATCTGCGATCGCGACGCCGTCGCGCGCGCCTGCGAGCGCGGCCAGCTGGCGGGCTATGCGGGCGACGTGTGGTTTCCCCAGCCGCCCCCCCGCGATCACCCCTGGCGATCGATGCCCCACCACGGCATGACGCCGCACACCTCGGGCACGAGCCTCTCCGCGCAGGCCCGCTACGCGGCCGGCGCGCGCGAGATCCTCGAGTGCTTCTTCGAGGGACGGCCGATCCGCGAGGAGTACCTGATCGTCGACCGCGGCGCGCTGGCGGGCACCGGCGCGCACTCCTACAGCGCCGGCGACGCGACCGGCGGGTCCGACGAGGCGGCGCGGTTCGCAGCGGGCTGAGGCGGCGGATCCAGCTCCAACCTCAGTTCAGGTGCACGTTTAGAGGGGAGGAGCGTGTTCACCGGGCGTCATCGCCCAGCCGGCGCCATTTGGCACTGCGGCCGGTCCCCAATGGCTCGATCCGCCGCGCCCGCTTCAGCTCACCGAGCACCTTGTTTATGTAGCCGTCGCTTACACCCGGAGCGGCGTGACGAACGGCGGAGACCGTGAACTCGTCGGCCAGTAGTGAGTCGATGAAGCTCGTGATCATCGCCTTCTTCGAGCCTCGACCGGCCAACAGCGTCACACGACTCTCGAGCTCGCCGTACGCGGCGATCAGAATGCCCAGGAAGTAGCTCGTCCACGGCGCGAGGTCGTGCGTCCCGTCGTGCCACCCCGCGGTGGAGCGTCCCAAGGCGTCGTAGTAACTCTCCTTGGTTTCGTCGATCAGCTTCTCGATGCTGATGAACCGGCCGACCTCGTGTCCGACGATATACAGCAGCCAGAGCGTGA
>DATHGU010000161.1:0-2842 GCA_035317495.1 Solirubrobacteraceae bacterium | reverse complement strand
GTAACTCGACGAAGCGCTGCGCCAGCGTGTCAAGCGACGGTGCAGCGCTGTCGCGAGTGGGCTACGGATACTGAATCGCATCGCCGGTCGAGCGATTGTGGTGCGGAACGTTCAGGGCTCGCGGTTTCTCACCGAGCGCTTGCAGGCGTTGTGCGACAACGTCCACGCCGGCGAGAGCGACCTCGGCCCGGCGGAGGTCGCGAGCGTCGACCCCAGCCGCCGATCGGCTGGATCCGGCAACGGATCGAATCGAGCGTCAACACCCTCAAAGACCAGCTCCCACCTCGAACAACACGGCGCACGCACCCCCGCCGGACTGCTCACCCGCATCACCGCACGCATCCTCGCCCTCTGCGCCTGCATCAACCTCAACCAACGACTCGGACTCACCAGCCGCACACTGACGCCATACACCGATTAACCGATCAACCATCTAGACGCGAAAGCTCCATAAACGGCTCCATACCCACCGCAACCTGGACGGAGTGCAAAGAGATCCGAAAAGAAAAGCCCCGCGTGCGGGGCTTTTGCAGAGCCCTCTAACGGACTCGAACCGTTGACCCCCTCCTTACCATGCGCTCCGAAACGGTTGCCGTGGGTTGCCACCGGTTGCGAATCGGCTTGTTTGAGACGTTTTCGAGGCGGTCCCATTTGCCACCGGCTGCCACCGGTTGCGCTCGCTTGGCTCCATAAATGCTCCATCCCTTCGCTGGAATCGCAGATGAACAGAGGGATTCGGATGGTTCGTATGTCCGTCGTCGATCGTTGACCACGTTCTCTGTTGAGAGGGGGTCATTGATCCAGAAAGCTCCATGACCAGGCTTTCCGTTTGGGGACAGCGTTTTCGACCCGGCCGGCGTTCGCGATTCAGAGCTGAGCGATTTTTTCTGCGTGGCTCGGCGAAGGGTGTTCGTCGGGCGGGGCTCCTAGTTAACCCGCAGAAACCTGCATGTTCATGCTATAACACGCAGATGCTGACGACTGAACGCAGACAGGCGATCCTTGCGCAGGTCGAGCGCGACGGCAGGGTCGTTGCCTCGGAGCTGGTGACCAGCCTCGGTGTGTCCGAGGACACCGTTCGCCGCGATCTGCGGGACCTCGCGGAGCAAGGTTTGCTGCATCGTGTTCACGGTGGCGCGCTGGCCTCAGCGCCGCCGACCGGTTCGTTCACGCACCGGCTTGAGGTCTCACACGAGGAGAAGGCTGCACTCGCCGAGGCGGCGCTGCCGCTGCTCGTCGGCGCACGCGTGATCGTCCTCGACGGCGGTACGACGACGCTGGAGTTGGCCCGCCGTCTCCCCCTGCTCTACGACGGCACCGTCGTCACCAACTCGCCGCCGGTTGCGTCGGCGCTGGCGAGCCACCCGAAGGCCGAGGTCATGCTGGTCGGTGGCCGGCTACTGAAGGACGCGCAGGTCGCGGTCGGGGCGGGCGCCGTCGAGGCGTTTCACACGGTGCGGGCGGACATCTGCGTGCTCGGCATCTGCTCACTGCATCCCGACGTCGGTGTCACGACGCCCGACGACGAAGAGGCGTACGTGAAGCGCGCCATCGTGGCCTCGGCCGGCGAGGTGATCGCGCTCGCGACGGCGGACAAGCTCCGCACCGCGAGCCCATGGGTCGTCGCGCAACTCGCGGACATCGACCACCTGGTCACTGACGGTAGCGGCGAGCTGACACGGCCGTATACGAGCGCCGGCATCGACGTCGTGGCCGTATGAGGCCGCGTCTGGCGACGTTTACGGTCTTCGTGATCAACGGCGCGATGATGGGAACGTGGGTCGCACACATCTCGTGGCTGCAGGACCACCTCGGCATCTCGAAGGCGACGCTTGGGTTGTGCCTGCTGTGCGTGGCCGCGGGCGCGCTCGTCTCGATGCCGCTGACCGGCCACATCCTTGACGGCCGCTCAAGCGCCTCGGTGACGCGCGCCGCCACGCTGATCTTCTGCCTGATGTTGCCGCTGCCGCTGCTGACGACGAGCCCGATCACGCTCGCCGCGATCCTGTTGGTCTTCGGGGCGAGCGGCGGGGCGATGGACGTCTCGATGAACGCGCACGGCGTCGCCGTCGAACGCGAGCTGGGCCGTCCGATCATGTCGTCGCTGCACGGCGGCTGGAGCGTGGGCGGGTTCCTCTCGGCGGGTCTGGTCGCGATCGCAGCCGCGGCGGGAGTCGACCCGCGACTGGAGAGCCTGCTCGGCGGGGTCGCGCTCTGGGTGGCCGCGCTCTGGATCACGAGGCGGCTGGGGAGCGCGTCGGCCCATTCCGAGGCGAGGAGCGGGTTCGCGCTGCCCTCGCGCGCCGTGCTCCTGATCGGCGGACTGTGCTTCCTGGCGATGATGACGGAGGGCGCGATCGGCGACTGGAGCGGGATCTACCTCCGTCACGACGCCGGCGCGAGCGCCGCCGCTTCGGCGACGGCGTTCACCGGCTTCTCCCTCGGGATGGCCGTCGCGCGCCTCGGCGGCGATCTGCTCAATGAGCGGCTCGGCGCCACGACGCTGATGCGCGGCGGCATGGCGCTGGTGACGGTTGCGCTCGGCGGCGTGCTGCTGATCGGCGAGACGGTGCCCGCCGTGATCGGCTTCGCCGTCTGCGGTCTCGGCATTGCGAACGCCGTGCCGCTGCTCTTCAGCGCGGCGGGCCGGCTCGATCCGCCCGGTCCTTCACTGGCCGCCACCTTCACGATCGGCTACACGGGCTTCATCGTTGGTCCGCCGCTGATCGGTCTTCTCGCCGATCGGGAGGGGCTGCCGAAGACGCTCGCGCTGCTCGTGTTGGCGGCCCTCGCCGTCGCCGGGTTGGGCGGCCGCGCCACGAATACGAAGCCGACGATGAGC
>DATHGU010000160.1:0-2792 GCA_035317495.1 Solirubrobacteraceae bacterium | reverse complement strand
GGAGAACGTCGTCGCCTTCCAATAGCGCTTGAAGATCACGACGTCGCGGCTCATCACGCCCGCGAGCGCAGCCGGTTCCAAGCGCCCCACCCGGCGGGGGCTCGACGCGGCCGGGGCCGCCGCCACGGGATACGAGCTCATTCGATCTCCTCCCCCGTCAGTGCGACGAACGCGTCCTCGAGGTTTGCCGGTCGTCTCACGCCGTCGGGCGCTTCGCCGTTGAGGGCCTCCGCGCGCATGATCGCCAGCGCCGGGCCGCTACGGCGGCTTCCCCAGCCGTTTCGATCGGCGATCGCGCTCGCCTCCGCCAGCCGCGCCGGCGGCCCGTACACCTCGAGCACCTGCTCGCCGGCGTGCGCCCGCACGAGCGCGGCAGGCGTGCCCTGGGCGACGATCTTCCCCTGCGACATGACCGCCACAACATCCGCAAGCCGCTCGGCCTCCTCGATGTAGTGCGTCGACATCAGCACGGTGACTCCGCGTTCGCGCAGGCTGTCGATCAACGACCAAAGCTCCTGGCGAACCTGCGGGTCCAGGCCAACCGTCGGCTCATCCAGCAGCACGAGTCGGGGCTCGTGTATCAGCCCTCGGCCGACCAGCAGCCGCCGGCGCATTCCGCCCGACAGCTCTCTGACGATCGTGTCGGCCCGCGGCAGCAGGTTCGCAAGCTCGAGCGCCCGGTCCACCGCCGCCGCCCGCTCGCCTTTCGGTAGGCGATACAGGCGCGCAAAGACCGTCAGGATCTGCCGGCAGGTCAGCTCGACATCGAGGTTGTCCAGCTGCGGCACGACGCCCATCTCCATGCGCGCCTGCTTGGATTCGCGCGGGAGCTCGTATCCGAGCACGGTGATCTCGCCTGTGTCGGCGAGCGCCTGCGCCGTCAGCATCCGCATCGTCGTCGACTTGCCCGCGCCGTTCGGGCCGAGCAGGCCGAAGCACACACCGGCCGCCACCTCCAGGTCCAAGCCGTCGACCGCGACGATCGACCCGTAGCGCTTGACCACGCCCTGAAGCGAGATCGCCGGCGCGCTCGCGCCGGCACGCAATTCGTTCTTGGCCTCCTCCGTCATCGAGGGACACTCTAGGCGTCCGGCCCGCAGCGAACCGCTGCGTCGCGTCCACAGCGCGCCTCGGCGACTGGAGGCCGGCTGTGCCGGATGTCCAGTATCGGATGCGCGAATCTCCGACGACGGTCCATATCGGCCGGGCCGCCGCTGGAGCACCCTAAGGGACGGTATTCGAGCCGCATCCATGCCGAGCGCAACGAGCCATGCGACCCAGAACCCCACAGATCGTCGCCCTCGGAGGCGGCGGCTTCTCTATGGAGCGAGACAGCTCGCTGCTGGACGACTACGTGCTATCGCTGACCGACGCCGCCCGCCCGCGCGTCTGCTTCCTGCCCACCGCCTCCGGTGACGCCGACCACTACGTGGTGCGTTTCTACCGCCGTTTCTCGCCCTCCTGCGACGCAAGCCACGTCTCTCTGTTCCGCCGCGACCAGGGCACCGGCGGCGTCGAGGACGACCTCGCGACGCACCTGCTCGCGCAGGACCTGATCTACGTCGGAGGAGGTAACGTCGTGAGCATGCTCGGCGCATGGCGCGCCCACGGCCTCGACGACGTCTTGCGCAAGGCATGGCGCAAGGGCGTCGTGCTCTGCGGTCCCTCGGCCGGCTCGCTGTGCTGGTTCGAGGAGGCGCTAAGTGCTTTCCACGGCGCGCCTCGCAGCGTGCGCGGGCTCGGCATGCTGCCGTACTCCAACTGCGTCCACTACAACGCCGAGCCCGAGCGGCGCGCCGAGTACCACCGCTTTGTCGGCGACGGCATGCGCCCGGGCTTCGCGGCCGAGGATGGAGTCGCGCTGCACTTCCGCCGCACGCGCCTGAAGCAGGCCGTCAGCTCGCGGGCCGATGGCAGCGCCTTCCAGGTCGAGCATACGGGCGACGGCGTCGTCGAGACCCGCTTGAAGGTCACCTACCTCGGCGGCGAGCGCGTCGTGAGCTGGCCGGACTCCGAGCGCTCGGAGAAGCCGCATGGCGAGGCCGCCAAGGCCTCCCGCCGGCCGCGTCGCCGCGCGGCCCGCCGGCCGACCGCCGCGCAGTCGAGCGAGCAGCGGCCCGTCGCGCCCGAGCCACTCCCCGCGTGAGCATCCCAGCGGAGGTCCGCATGGAGGATCGCGTGATCTTGGCCATGGGCGGTGGAGGCTTCACGATGGAGCCGAGCAACCCACTGCTCGACGACTTCGTGCTGTCGCTGACCCGGTCCTCGGCGCCGCGCGTGCTGTTCCTGCCGACGGCCTCCGGTGACACCACCGGCCCGATCAACGCCTTCCAGGCGCGTTTCGCCGACCGCCTTTGCACGCCCGAGCACCTGTCCCTGTTCCGCCTGCGCGACGCGCGACGTTCGCTCGGGGAGATTGTGCTCGAGCAGGACATCATCTACGTCGGCGGCGGATCGATGCGCAACCTGCTCGCCATCTGGCGCGCTCACGGGCTCGACGGCCTGCTCGTGCAGGCCTGGCGCACGGGCACCGTGCTTGCAGGCCTCAGCGCCGGCGCGATGTGCTGGTTTCAGGGTGGCGTCACGCGCTCCAGCGGGCCGCCCGAGCCGCTCGCGGGCCTCGGGGTGCTGGATGGCTCGCTGACCGTTCACGCCGACGGCGAGCCCGAGCGCCTGCCCGTCTGGCTGGCCAACGTGCGCGACGGGACGCTGCCCGGCGGGTGGGCGCTCGACGATGGGGTCGGCCTGCTGTTCCGCGGGCTGCGCATGACACGTGTCGTCAGCTCGCGCCC
>DATHGU010000159.1:0-4348 GCA_035317495.1 Solirubrobacteraceae bacterium | reverse complement strand
GCTTCGTCTTTGAGACTCCCCCATACGCCTGTCACGGCTGCGGCGGGCCGTTGGGCCCGTACAAAGGTCTATTTGTTTTGCCGGGGCAGCCAGACGCGCCAGTGGGACTAGTCTGGTCCGCCCATCGTGCCGGACCGTCTGGAGGGGTAGCTCGTGAGTTAGCCCTGACTTTGTCGATGCTGAGGCGTAGTCATTGCACACGCCCCGTGAAGCGGGGTCGCACGCGCTGGCCCTGGCCGACACATTCGGGCCGTCCAACTGTTCGCAAGGAGGCACAGATGAAATTCCCCAAGTTCGCAGTCCTTACAGCCACAATGGCCCTCGGCGTCGCGCCCGCCCTCGCGCTCGCCTCTGGTTCGGGCAACCACACGACCGGGCAACCGGCCACCACGCCAGTCGGGCCACCCAGCACAACGCCTGTAGGGCCGCCGGCAACCACCCCCCCAACAAACCAGGGGACTGAACACAAGCCGTCGGCGCCCGGCCCGAAAGCCAGCCTGCCTGCCAAGGCCAAGGCCTACGGCAAGTACTGCCAGGGGCAGAGCAAGACTCATGTCGCCGGCACAGCGGGTACGCCGTTCTCCAAATGCGTGACCGGATTGGCCAAGCTCGCCACGGGGTCGGTCAAAACTCCCCGCGCCGCCTGCAAAGACGAGAGCAAGAAGCACGTCGCCGGGAAGCACGGCACCCCCTTCAGCCTCTGCGTTTCCGGTGCCGCGAAGCTGCTCGAGAGCGAGCACGGCAGCTAGAGCTCGATCTCCGATGCCAAGGAGGGGTCGGCCAGATGCTGGCGCCTGCAGCAACGCCGTTCCACATCCGCGACGGGAAGGTACTGAGGCTCGTCCTCTACTGGGATTACGAGCGCGCCATCGCCGATCTTGGGCTGGAGGAGTAGGCGATGTCGCAGGAGAACGTGGAGCTGCTTCACCAGGCGATCGACGCCTTCAACCGACGCGATCTCGATGCGTACCTGGCGCTGAACGACTCCGAGCTGGAGTTCACTCCCGATGAGAGAGCAATCGAGGGTCTGGCCCCTTTCCCGGCCCTCGCCGTGTTTGTACCTGGTGGAACAACTCGTTCGAGGCCCTTCCCGACCTCATCGCGGAGCTTTACGAGTCCGGGGGGGCTGGTGGACTTCACGGTCGGGAGGGGTCGCCTCGCGCCAGCTACCGACACCTACCGACCCTCGTGGAGTAGGTGACACCCAATAACCTCAGGGGTGAAAGGAGCCGTCGTATACGGTTTGAGCTATGGATCTCGAGCAGGCGATCCGCACGCGCCGCACGCACAAGGCGTTCGGCCGGCAGCCCGTCGAGCCGGCGCTGCTCGACGAGCTCTTCGAGCTGGCGCGCTGGGCGCCCAACCACCACCTCACAAACCCGTGGCGCTTTCGCGTCCTGGGCCCGCGCACGCGCGAGCGGCTGATGCAGCTCGCCGAAGCGTCACAGCCTGGCTCGGCGGTCAAGCTGCGCCGGGCACCGACGCTCGTCACGGTGAGCGTGCGAACGACCGGCGACGCGGCGCAGGATCGCGAGGACCTGCTCGCGACGGCCGTCGCCGCCTACATCGTGCTGCTCGGCGCGCACGCCCGCGGTCTGGCCGGATACTGGCGCAGCGTGCCGTTGCTCGAGGAGCCGCACACCCGCGACCTGCTCGGCCTCGACGCCCGGGAGACGCCCGTCGGCCTGCTTTACCTCGGCACGCCGGTGCAGGAACAGCGCGTACCGGAACGCTCGCCGCCCGCCGAGTTCGCGACATATCTCGATTGAGTCCCGGCGACCGGCGGACCGCCGCCGAGAGCTCCCGACCCGCTCGCCAGCGGATCGGGTATACCAACCAATCGGATGACGCCCGTGCATCAGGCCTACCTGCTGCAGGCGCGACAGATGCAGGCTCTGTCGTTCACCGTGCACATCCCGCTCGTGTGCTTCGGCATCGCCCTCCCGGCGATGATCCTGTTCGTCGAGTGGTGGTACCTGCGCACGGGCGATGAGCTCTACCGCACGCTCGCGCGCCGCTGGACGCGCGTGATGGTCGCGCTGTTCGCCGTCGGCGTGATCACCGGCACGATCCTCAGCTTCGAGATGGGTCTGCTGTGGCCCGCGTTCACCGCCAAGTTCGGCAGCGTGTTCGGCCTCGGCTTCGCGATCGAGGGGTTCTCGTTCTTCATGGAGGCGATCTTCATCGGCGTCTACGTGTACGGCTGGGATCGGCTCTCGCCGCGGGCGCACTTCCGCAGCGGCATCCCGATCGCGATCGCCGGCCTGACCGGCTCGCTGACGGTGATCGCCGTGAACGCCTGGATGAACCATCCGACGGGCTTTCGCATGGTCGGCGACCGGGTGAGCGACGTGCGCCCGCTCACGGCGCTGTTCGGCAACAGCTTTTTGTGGCCCGAGCTCACGCACATGTACATCGCGGCGTACATCGTCACGGGGTTCCTCGTGGCGGGCGCCTACGCGATCGGCAGGCTGCGCGGCAAATGGGGACGCTACGAGCGCACCGCGCTGGCGATCCCGCTGACGATCGCCGCGCTCGCCTCGCCCGTCCAGGTGCTCGTCGGCGACTGGGCGGCGCGCGACGTCGCCACCGCCCAGCCCGTGAAGCTCGCCGCGCTCGAGGGCCTCGCCAAGACCACCAAGGGCGCGCCCGAGCACCTGCTCGGGTGGTATGAGAACGAAAAGGTCAAATACGGCATCGAGATCCCCAAGCTGCTGTCGCTGCTCGCCTTCCACAACACAGACGCGACCGTTCAGGGACTGGACACGGTGCCGCGCGATCGCCAGCCGCCGATCAACGTCGTGCGCCTCGCCTTCCAGCTGATGGTCGGCATCGGCACGGCGCTCGCGCTGCTCGGCGCCCTCCACCTGTTCGTGCGCCTGCGGCACAGGCGCCTGCCCGACTCCGTGTGGTTCTACCGCGCGCTCGCGCTCGCCGGCCCAGCCTCGCTGATCGCGCTGGTCGCCGGCTGGGTCACGACCGAGGTCGGGCGCCAGCCGTGGATCGTCTACCAGGTGATGCTCACCTCGCAGGCCGTCACCGGCGCGGGCGGCATCGTCGTCGGCTACGTCACGCTCGCGCTCGTGTACCTCGGTGTGGCGATCGGCGTCGTGTGGATCCTGCGGCGCCTAGCGCGCGCGCCGCTGCGCACGCGCGAGCCTCCCCCACTCCCGCCCTCCGCGGCGCCCCTGGTCTGAGCGTGCATCTCTACGAACTGCCGCTGCTGTTCGTGCTGATCGGCCTCGTGCTGTACGTCGTGCTGGCCGGCGCGGACTTCGGCGCCGGCTTCTGGCAACTGGCCGATCTGCTGGGCGATCTGCGACCGGCGGCCGGCCGCGGCGAGCGGGGCGCGCGCATGCGCGCGCATGCGCACACCGCGATGGCGCCCGTCTGGGAGGCCAACCACGTGTGGCTGATCTTCGTGCTGACCGTCACCTGGACGGCCTATCCGACCGCCTTCGGCTCGATCGCCTCGACGCTTTCCGTGCCGCTGTTCATCGCCGCGATCGGCATCATCTTGCGCGGCGCCTCCTACGCGCTTCGCGCGGGCGCCGCGAGCGTCGCCGAGACGCGCACGATCGACACCGTGTTCGCGCTGTCCTCCGTGCTCACGCCGTTCGCGCTCGGCACGATGATCGGCGCAATAGCGTCGCAACGCGTGCCTGTCGGCAACGCCGCCGGGCACCTGCTCTCCAGCTGGACCGGGCCGACCTCGCTGATCGTGGGCGCCCTCGCCGTCGCGACCTCCGCCTACCTGGCCGCCGTCTTCCTGGCCGCCGACGCCCGGCGATCCGCGCGAGCGTCGCCGAGCGCCGGCGACCAGGGCGATAGCGAGATCGAAGAGCGCTTCCGCGCTCGGGCGCTCGCCGCCGGCCTCGTCGCGGGTGCCATGGCAATCGGCGGTCTCGCCGTCCTGCATTCCGACGCTCACCACCTCTACACGCGCCTGCTGCACGGCGACGCGCTGGCGGCCGTGATCGTCTCGGCTCTCGCCGGCCTCGCGACGCTCGAGCTGGTGCGCCGGCGCGGCTTCGAGGCCGCCCGCTACACGGCCGCGCTCGCCGTTGCCGCCGTCGTCGCGGGCTGGGCGCTCGCGCAGCGGCCGATCCTCCTGAAGGGCCTCACGATCCAGCAGGCCGCCGCCCCGCACGACACGCTCGTGGTCATCGTCGTCGCCGTGCTGGCCGGCGCGACGATCCTCTTCCCCTCGCTCGCGCTGCTGTTCCGGCTCGTCCTGCAGGGCCGTCTCGACCATGGCCCCGACCTCGCGCGTGGGCCGCTGGCCGACGCCGACCGATCGAAGATCGGCCAGCTGCTCGCGGTGTCACGCGCGGGACTGCTCGCGCGG
>DATHGU010000158.1:0-12526 GCA_035317495.1 Solirubrobacteraceae bacterium | reverse complement strand
GTGGACCCGGGCGCGCGCGGGTCGCTGATCGACGTGCTGGCGGACGCGGGCGTCGAGCTGCTGCCCAACACAGCCGGCTGCCACACGGCGCGCGACGCCGTGCTCACCGCGCGCCTGGCGCGCGAGGCCTTCGAGACCCCGTGGGTCAAGCTCGAGGTGATCGGCGACGAGGACACGCTGCTGCCCGACGCGCCCGAGCTGCTGAGGGCTGCGGAGCAGCTCGTCGACGAGGGCTTCGTGGTGCTCCCGTACACGACCGACGACCCGGTCCTGGCGCGCCGTCTCGCGGACGTCGGCTGCGCCGCGGTGATGCCGCTCGGCTCGCCGATCGGCAGCGGGATGGGCATTCGCAACCCCTACAACATCGCGCTGATCCGCGAGGCCGTCGACGTGCCGGTCGTGCTCGACGCGGGCGTCGGCACCGCCTCTGACGCCGCGCTTGCGATGGAGCTAGGCTGCGACGCGGTGATGGCCGCCTCGGCGATCTCGCGCGCGCAGGACCCGGTGCGGATGGCGCGCGCGATGCGCGCCGCGGTGCAGGCCGGCCGCCTGGCGCGCGCGGCGGGGCGCATCCCGCGTCGGCTGTACGCGAGCGCCTCGACGCCCAACGAGGGCCTGCCCGAGTTCCCGTGATGCTGTTCGAGGGCGCGCATGCGCGCCCTCGCGGGCGGGCGCATGCGCCCGCCCGGACGACGGTGCATGCACCGTCGTGTCACTTCAATACTTCAATCGTTCCGTTCATCGAGACGGGGTGGATCGTGCACAGGTAGTGGATCACGCCGGGCTTCAGCGCCTTGACCTCGAACGTGCCGCCTTCGCCGAAGTCCTTGGAGGCGAACTTCTGTTGGCCGATCTTCGATCGGTCGCCCTGGCTGGTCACGTTGTGTTCGATCGTGTCGAAGTTCTTCCACCTGATCGTGCTGCCGACCTTCACCCGGAGCGTGTCCGGAGCGATCGCGATGTTGCGGTAGGCGATCTGCACGGTGCCGCTGCGCACCGGCGCGGAGGCCGGCGGAGTGGCGAACTTCGGCGTGGTCGAGGGTTTCAAGCCGCTGCCGGGCTTGCCCGCGCCGACGGTGTTGGCGGTGGATGGGCTCGACGTCGTCGAGGCGCTCGAGCCGCTCGATGAGCCGCTCGAGGAGCCACAGCCGGCAAGCGCCGCGAGCGCGGTGCAGGCGATCGCTGTGGAGAGGCCTCTGCTCATCGGCGCGCCAACCCTAGCCTAGACTGGCTCGTCCATGCCACGCAACTTCCTGACTGGCGCCGAGCTCTCGGCGAGCGAGCTCGACGCGCTGCTCGATCGCGCGCTCGAGCTCAAGTCGGCGCCGCTGTCCTCGCGTGCGCTCGAGGGCCGCAGCGTCGCGCTGATCTTCCAGAAGCCCTCGACCCGTACGCGACTGTCCTTCGAGGTCGGTATCGACGAGCTCGGCGGCCATGCCGTCGTGCTGCGCTCCGACGAGCTGCAGCTCGCGCGTGGCGAGGCGCTGCGCGACACGGCGCTCGTCCTCTCGCGGCACGTGGCCGCTGTCGGCGTGCGCACGGGGCCCGACGAGATGCTCGAGGAGCTCGCGGCGCACAGCGCGATCCCAGTGGTCAACATGCTCACCGCGCTTCACCATCCCTGCCAGGCGCTGGCAGACCTGCTCACGCTGCGCGAGGCGCACGACTCGTTGCACGGGCTTCGCGTGGCATACGTGGGCGACGGCAACAACGTCGCTCGCTCGCTGGCGCTGCTCGGCACGCTCGCCGGGCTGCACGTCGCGGTCGCCTCGCCGCTCGGATACTCGTTGGAGGAGGACCTGGCGCTGGCGCCCGGCGCGAGCGGCGCGCTGACGCTGCACAGCGATCCGCTGGAGGCCGTCGCGGGCGCCTCGGCGGTGTACACCGACGTGTGGGTGAGCATGGGCGATGAGACGACCGCCGATGAGCGGCGCTCGGCGCTCGCCGCGTACCGGGTCGACGATGCGCTGCTCGACGCCGCCGCACCGGGCGCGTTCGCCATGCACGACCTGCCCGCGCATCCCGGCGAGGAGATCTCCGCGGAGGTGCTGTACGGGACGCGCCAGCGAATCTGGGACCAAGCGGAGAACCGCCGCCATGCGCAGAAGGCGCTGCTCGAGCTGCTCGTCGCTCCGTCATGAACGCATGAGCGCATGAACGACGACACGCCAACCATCGCCGATGCCTCGCCGCGTCCCAAGCGCGGGGACGAGCTGCAGCTGCGCGTCGAGTCGCTGGCGTTCGGCGGCGAGGGCGTCGCGCGGCTCGGGGACGGCGGCTACGTAGTGTTCGTCGCGGGCGCGATCCCCGGCGACGTGGTGCGGGCGGTCGTGCACAAGCGCAAGCGCAGCTATGCCCATGCGCGAACGGTCGAGGTGCTCGAGCCGAGCCCCGAGCGGATCGCGCCGGTCGCGAACCATCCCGGCGTGCCGTGGCAGGTGCTCCCGTACGAGCGTCAGCTCGAGATCAAGCAGGCGCAGGTCGACGAAGCGCTGCGGCGGATCGGTCGGCTGGACGGCTTCGAGCTGCAGCAGATCGTGCCGGCCGTCGAGCAGTGGCGTTATCGCAACAAGCTCGAGTACTCCTTCGGCGTCGCCTCCGGCGACGGCGACGGCCAGCAGGGAGAGCTCGTGTGCGGCTTCCACGCCCCGGCCGGGAGAAACCGCGTTACGGCACTGGAGGATTGCCTGCTGGCCTCCGAGCGGGGCAACCTCGCGCGTGAGATCGCCCTGCGCTGGTGTCGCGAGCAGGGGCTCACGGCGTGGGATCGCGGCAGGCCGCGCGGCGCTCGCGGCGCTGCGCAGAATGGTGACGAGGCCAATCGAGATTCCGACGTCGTGGCGCGTTCGGACGTTGTGGCGCGGGCCCCAGAGCGCGCCGCCGGACGGCGGGGATGGGAGCGCGGCGAGCGAACCGGTCCCGGGGCCGACGGGCGTGCGCGCCTGCGCAACCTCGTCGTGCGCGAAGGGCGCGCGAGCGGGCAGCTGCAGGTTCGGATCGTGACGACCGGCGGCGAGCTGGAGGCCGGCTCGCTGGCGGCCGCGCTGAGCGAGGGGCTTGGCGAGAGCCTCTCGGGCGTCCTGTGGACGCGCTCGGCGAGCCTCGCGGAGACGACCGCCGGCGGCGAGACGGAGCTCGTGTGGGGCGAGGCCACGCTGCCCGAGCGGCTGGGCGAGCTGGACCTGCGGATCTCCGCCGAGGCGTTCTTCCAGACGAACACCGAGATGGCCGAGCGGCTGTACGAGGTGGTCGTGGAGTACGCCGCGCTCGAGGGTTGGGAGCGCGTCTACGACCTCTATTCGGGGATCGGCACGATCGCGCTGATGCTCGCCCCCCGCGCGGGCGAGCTGTGGGGAATCGAGCTGGTCGAGGAGGCGGTCGCCGACGCGATCGCCGGCGCTCGCCGCAACGAGATCGCGAAGGCGAGCTTCTTCGCCGGCGACGTCCGCCTCGCGCTGGGAGAGCTGCTGCAGCGCGCCGGGCGCCCCGACGTCGTGGTCGTCGACCCGCCGCGAGCCGGCCTCTCCAAGAAGGTCGTGCACAGGATCATCGACGCCTCCCCCAAGCGCATCGTGTACGTCTCCTGCAACCCCACGACGCTCGCCCCGAACGCCGCCGAACTGGTGGAGGCCGGTTGGACGCTACGCAAGGTCCGGCCCGTCGACATGTTCCCGCAGACGCACCACATCGAGTGCGTCGCCCTGCTCGAGCGCGGATAGGCTGCGGCGATGCGCGCCGCCACGATCCGCGAGAACGAGATCGTGATCGAGGAGCATCCCGATCCCGTGCCGGGGGCCGGCGAGGTGCTCGTACGCGTGCACGGTGCGGGGCTGAACGGGGCCGACATGATGCAGCGGCGCGGGCTGTATCCGGCGCCGCCGGGCTCGCCGCAGGACATTCCCGGGATGGAGCTCGCCGGCGAGGTGGCCGCGCTCGGCCCGGGAGCGGAGCGCTTCGAGCTCGGCGAGCGGGTGATGGCGATCGTCGGCGGGGGCGCGCAGGCGGAGCTGTGCGTGGTGCACGAGCGTCAGCTGATGCCCGTTCCGGCGGTGCTCGACTGGCCGGCGGCGGGCGGCCTGCCGGAGGTCTTCGTGACCGCGCACGACGCTTTGTTCACGCAGGCCGAACTGCGCCCCGCCGAGCACTTGCTCGTGCACGGCGGCGCCGGCGGCGTGGGCACGGCGGCGATCCAGCTCGGACGCGCGGTCGGCGCACGCGTCACCGCGACCGTGCGTCGTGAGGAGCTGCGCGAGCAGGTGGCGGCGCTGGGGGCGCGCGCGATCGACTACGAGGGCTTCGCCGAGCACGGACCGTACGACGCGGTGCTCGAGCTCGTCGGCGCGCCCAACATGCCGGAGAACCTGCAAGCGCTCGCGACGGGCGGGCGCATCGCGGTGATCGGCGTGTCGGCGGGCGCCAAGAGCGAGCTCAACCTACTCGCGCTGATGGGCAAGCGCGCGCGCATCCACGGCTCGACGCTGCGCGCGCGCCCGCTCGAGGAGAAAGCGCTCGTCGCGCGGCTCGTCGAGCACGAGGTCCTGCCGCTTTTCGAGTCGGGCGCGCTGAGCGTGCTCGTCGCCGAGACGTTCCCGCTCAAGCAGGCCGCGGCGGCCTACGACCGCTTCGCTGCCGGCGGCAAGCTCGGCAAGATCGTCCTGATCATCTGAGATGAGAGCGCCGCATGCGGCGCTCTCCGGGACCGCGCATGCGCGGTCCCGCGGCCGGCGCATGCGCCGGCCGAACGGCAGCCAGGCGGTGAGTTCAATAGGGCGGCTGCGACGCGTACCAGTCGCCGAGCGTGCGAAAGGCGGCCCAGAAGTCGCGCTTTGCGTCCTGATCATCGAGCGACTCGTCGATGTTGGGCACGTACAGCGCGTCGATCGTCGGTGTCAGCTGCTGGATCTCGCCGAGCAGCGGCTCGAGCGGATGCGCGAGCGGTACGTCGAGCTCGTTCAGCGCGGCCAGCGCCTCCGCGCCCATCACGACGATGATCCTCGGTTGGACGATCGCGATCTCGCCGAGGACCCGGGCGATGCACGCGAGGTCGGCCAGCGAGGAATCGCTCAGCGGGCACTTGACGCACAGCGTGCCGTAGACGGCCAGCGGGTCGATCTGCAGGCGCTTGAGCGACTTCATCAGCGCGCCGCCGGCGCGTCCGTAGAACGCCACGCCCTCCTCGATCTCCGACGGCAGCGGCGAGTGCTTGAGCAGCATGATGTCGGCCTGTGGATGGCCCGAGCCGAGCACCGGCATCAGGTTGCCGCGCGGACAGTGCGGGCAGGCCTGCAGCTCGCGCGTGAGCGTGTTCAGCTCGCGGATCGCGCGCTCCAGGTACTTCTCGCGTATCTCGTCATCGGTCACGGGCATCGACCCCGAGGGATTAGACGACGCCGATGGTTGTCCTTGACCGTGCATCAGTCCTTGCGGTGAGCGCTAGGGCCCTCCGCGCCCTCCGGCGGACCGCCGTAGGCGCTTGACGCGCCGCGCGCGGCTCGCGCGCTGGGCCGCCGGCGGAGTCGCGCGCGTCTGCAGGAACTTCAGCGCCTGCACGTACAGCAGCGAGGAGCGGCCGGTCACGATCTCGGCGTCGCGCAGCGACTGCATGAACTCCCGCGGACCGTCGAAGTCGTGCATGCGGATGCGCGCCGAGCCGAGGCCCTGCGCGACGTGCGAGTCCGAGCCCGCGCCCGCGAGGATCCGGTACTTGGCCGCGAACCGCGCGGCCTCGTCGTTGAACGCGCCGATCGCCACGCGCGGGTTGAACACCTCGAGCGCGTCGACGTCGTCGAGGATCGTCAGCAGGTGCTCGTAGTCGGGCACCGAGTGCATGCGATCGAACGGGTGCGGCACGTACACGAGCCCGCCCTGGCGCTTGATCTCGGCGACGGTCTCCGCCAGCGTGAGCCCGCGCGGGATCTTCTCCTCGATGAACAGCCCGATCACCTCGCCCTGTCCGGCCGTCTTGACCTCCTCGCCGACGATGACCCTCAGCCCGGTGCCCTCGGCCTGCGCGCGCGCCTCCAACGCGCCGGAGATCTCGTTGTGGTCGGTCACGGCGATCGCGCCGAGACCCTGCGCGCGGGCGCTCGCCAGCAGCACCTCGACGGGCGTCGCGCAGTCGTGCGAGTGGTCGGTGTGCATGTGCAGGTCGACGTCGATCAGCGGCCTCTTAGCGAGCGTGCGCTGAAGCGCGACATCCGTGTCGTTCGAGTGCCGGCGCGCCGCCAGCGCGGCGTAGATCTGCTCGAACTGCGAAGCCGCGCCGTCGGCGTCGGCGATCAGCCGGTAGTCCCCGGGGAAGTGACGGCTCATCAGCTCGGCCGTCTCTGCCGTGCTCGCGGTACGCGCGTCGAGCCGCCCGAAGAAGCTCTCCACGAAGCGACGCGCGACGAGCGTCGAGAGCAACCGCTCTGTGGAGGAGTGGAAGGAGCCGACGTTCAGCGCGCGCGAGTGGCGCAGCGCGGCGTTCGAGGCGCTCGGCGCGAACGGCTCGTGCACGTGGACGAAGTCGAGCTCTACCGTGCCCAGCAGTTCCTCGATCGTGCGTGCCACGTCGATCGACAGCGCCGAGGGGCGCCGCCGCGCGCTGCTCGCCACGTCGAGCACCTCGCCGACCGCGATCACCCGCGGCGTTCCGTCGTCGGTGCCCTGCAGCAGGCTCTGCGGGTTGGCGCGCGCGGCGCGCAGCGCCTTGCGCGACGCGCGCACGCGCTCCTGCGAGTGCGACGGCGCGAGCACGAGCACGCGGTGCCCCCGCCGTGAGAGCTCGCCGCACACGCGCTGCACATGCGCGTTGACCTCGTTCTCCTGCGCCTCCCACGGATAGGGCGTCACGTGGGCAATCGAGAACGGCGAGGCCATCGGCTCCACGATTATGCCTGGAGGCGGAAGTCGCCGGGTGGGGCTATTTCGTGGCGGGCGCCTTGGCCGCGCGCGCTTTGGCGCCACCGCCGGCTGCGGCGCGGCTCTTCGTCGCCGGCCGCGCGCCGCGCTTGGCGCGTGCTCCGGCTCGTCCGCCGTACTTGGCGATGAACTTCTCCGTGTCGGTGCGCGCCTGGTCGTCGGGACGCTGGTTGTGCGGCGACTTCATCAGATACGAGGAGGGCCCGTCCAGCTGGCCGCCGACGCCGTGGTTGAGCGCCAGCTTGCAGCAGCGCACGGCGTCGATCACGATGCCGGCCGAGTTCGGCGAGTCCCACACCTCGAGCTTCAGCTCGACGTTCAGCGGCACGTCGCCGAACGCCTGGCCCTCGACGCGGATGTGCGCCCACTTGCGATCGGTCAGCCACGGCACGTAGTCCGACGGCCCGATGTACACGTCCTCCGCGGGCAGCTTGTGGTCCATGATCGACGTGACCGCGTTGGTCTTGGAGATCTTCTTCGACTCCAGGCGCTCGCGCTCGAGCATGTTGTAGAAGTCCATGTTGCCGCCGACGTTCAGCTGCGAGGTGCGCAGCATCTTCACGCCGCGGTCGGCGAACAGCCTGGCCAGCGTGCGGTGCACGATCGTCGCGCCGACCTGCGACTTGATGTCGTCGCCGACGATCGGCAGGCGGGCCTCCTTGAAACGCTTGTCCCAGTAGTTCTCGCGCGCGATGAACACCGGGATGCAGTTGACGAAGCCGCAGCCCGCCTCGAGCACCTGCTCCACGTACCACTTGGTCGCCTGCTCGGAGCCGACCGGGAGGTAGGAGACGACAACGTCGGTGTGCGTGTCCTTGAGGATCCGCACAATGTCGGCCGTCTCGCCCGGCGCCTTGGTGATCTTCTCCTTCAGGTACTTGCCCAGGCCGTCGTGCGTCATGCCGCGATAAACGGGCACGCCGAGCTTGCGCGGCACCTTGGCGAACTTCATCGTGTTGTTCTGCCCGGCCCAGATCGCCTCTCCGAGGTCCTTGCCGACCTTCTTGGAGTCGATGTCGAAGGCCGCCGTGAACTCGATGTCGCGCACGTGGTAGCCGCCGAGGTCGACGTGCATCAGGCCGGGCACCTGCGCGCCGGGGTCGGCGTCGCGATAGTAGTTGACGCCCTGCACGAATGCCGAGGCGCAGTTGCCGACGCCGACGATCGCGACGCGGACCTTCTCCGATTGGTAGCGGGCCGCGCCGTTGCTGGAGGCCGCGCCGTTGCGCTGGCCGGTCGAACGTGAGCCACCGTTTGAGTGCTGCTTGATCACGAGTGAAATGTCCTTTGTGAGGGCTCCGCGCTGAGGGCGGAGGCACGGTCAAGGATGCCTGTGAGCTTCGGGGAGACTACTCCGGAGCGACCGCTAGGTCACACCGACGAGCTGGCGGCGCACGTGCCAGATGCGCTGCGCGACGGTCACGAGGCTGAGCGCGGCCAGCACGTAGACGGCCGGCTGGAGCAGCTCGAAGTCGCCGAGCGACGCGCCGCGCGCGAAGATGAGGCCGACCGACAGGATCACGACGCGCACCGGGCGCGTCGCGATTCCCACCTTGCACTCCACGCCGAGCGCCTCCGCCCGCGCGCGGGTGTAGCTGACCATCAGCGAGGCCAGCACCGCGACGACCACGGCCGCCGCCGCCGTGCGGCTGCCGCTCTGCGCGAAGTAGCCCGCGACGGCCGTCAGCACGATGCCCTCCTCGACGCGGTCGAGTGTCGAGTCGAGGAACGCGCCGAACGGCGTGCCCTTGCCCGACATGCGCGAGTAGCGCCCGTCGAGCGTGTCCATGATCGAGCCGACGATGAACGCGATCCCCCCGAGGAAGAACAGCCGTTCCCACACGAGCACCGCCGCCAGCACGTTCAGCAGGAGACCCGTCAGCGAGATGGCGTTCGGCGTCAGGCGCGACTCGATCAGCCGGTTGCGCACCAGCTCGCGGCGAACGCCCGATCCGATCGGCGCGCGCGCGACGCGGCCGCGTGCCTTCGCGCGGCCCGAACGGTATCCCGCACGGCGCGCGCGCCGTGGCGAGGCGTGTTGTCTGGGAGCCATCGACAGCGCCGTTGTCGCCTAGCCGCTCGCCGGCGCCTGGCGTACCTGGGGCGAGGGAACGTTCGAGAAGCGCCACACGCCCGGCCGCGCGCGTGCCAGCCAGCTCGCGCCATACGCGGACGCGCCGGCGGTCAGCGCTCCGAGCAGCGCGTCGACGATGAAGTGGTTGGCGGTCACGACGATCACGAACGTGATCAGGAAGGGGTACACGAGCCACAGCACGCGCACTACCCCGTGCCGGGCCAGACGCGCCAGCGGCCAGCCGATCATCAGCGCGAACGCGACATGCATCGACGGCACCGCCGCGTAGGGGTTGAACAGGGCGGTCATCGAGCCGCTCGCATGCGAGACCTTCACGGGCGTGAAGTCGGCGACGCTGTCGATGAAGCCCCACTCGGGCATGAACCGCGGGGGGGCCGTGGGGAAGACGAGGTAGCCGACGAGCGCGATCGCCATCCCGATCATGAACATGTTGCGCACGAAGTAGAAGTTCCTGTTGTGGCGCAGGTAGAGGTACAGGAGCGCGGCGATCGTGACCGACCCCTGCGCGTTCACGTACAGCCAGCTGGCGCTCAGCATCACGACGTGGCTGCCCGACGCCCACGCCTGCACGCTCGGCTCCACGAACAGATGCATCGTGCGCTCGATCGAGATCAGGTCGCGCGCGTGGGCGAACGCAGCGTTCGCATCGCCCTCGGCGAGCCCGCGCACCAGCCTGTACGCGACGTACGCGGCGGCGAAGAGCGAGACCTGTCGCAGTGCATCGAGCCAACCCTGCGGCAGGACGCGCGCCTGCAGGAGACGAGCGCGAGCGAGCATCGCTGCGAAGCCTAGACGACGGCGCGCGCGCTCGGTGCTCCAGCGCCTGGCTTCGCGTCGGCTCAGCGGCAGCGCGGACCGTGTTCGAACACGCGGGCGAGCGAGAAGTCGATCACGACCCGCACGCTGCCGGCGCCGCGCGTCTGCACGTTCGTCCAACCTCCCGGCGCGCGCCGCACGCAGCCGTGCCCGCCGGCGAGAGCCCAGTACGGCGTGAAGCGCACGCGCACGCGGAACGTCCCCGCGCGCGGCGCTCGCAACGAGAACGAGTCCGTCCCGACCGCCGTCACGACGCTCGGCGGCGGGGCCAACGGGATCGCCTGGCGCACCGCGTAGAGGCGCCAGTGCTGCGAGTGCCACACTTCGCGCAGGTAGCTCGGGAGCGCTCGCACGAGGCGCCCCTCCGCACGCGCGGAGTAGTCGAGCGGCGCGTCCGGGAGCGCCACGTAGGAGATCGCCGCGTAGGACAGCCAGTCCTCGTAGCGATCTCCTTTCAGCGGGCTCCTGTAGAACAGCGCATTGCGATCGACGTCGAGCTGGCGCTCCCAGCCGCGCGCGATCATCACGTGAGGAGCGACCCAGCGCGCCTCGCCGTGGTCGCGCGTCGGAACGACCTCGATGCGCGCCGGCCGCGGGCCGTAGCCGACCCCGAGCACGCTCAGCTCATCGATCAGCGGCCGGTAGTAGGAGGCATTCACGGCCGGGTCCGACGCCGCCGAGGCGTAGTCGCCGATCGGCGCGTTGGACTGCCAGTAGATCAGCAGCGGAGCGAACACGATCAGCAGTCGCACGCGCCAGCTGCCGCCCGTGCCGACCAGCCGCGAGAAGCCGCCGGAGGAGGCAACGGCGAACGCACACGCTGCCGCGAGCGGCCCGGCCATCAGCGCGCCCAGCCGATCGACGTTCCCGCCGACCGCCGTCGGGAGCAGGTACGCGCCGATCAGGGCCGCCGCGTAGAGCACAGCGCCGGTCCGCAGCACGGGCTGACCGAACTCCGATCCGCCTGGCGGGATCAGCGCGGCGATCAGCAGCACTGCGCCGAGCGTCGGATAGAACGCCGACGCGACGAACGGCTGTGGGCCGCCTTCGGGGAACGACAGCACGAGCACGACGATCGGCAGCAGCGCGGTGAACGCCAGCGCGGACGCGAACCGCCTGTCGGGATGCGTGCCGGCGAGCGCCCAGGCGATCGCGGCGAGCGCCAGGAACGCTCCCGCGATCGGGCTGGCGAGCGCGCAGAGGATCGCGAGCACGACCGTGAGCGCGCGCAGCCGGGCTCTCGACGACCGCCGTGGCATCCGCGTCGAGGCTCGCGCGGCAAGCAGCGCTCCGAGGCCGATCGCCAGGCCGAGGTCGAAGGGAACGCGGTTGGCGAGCAGGCCGATGGCCGCGCCATATGCGAACCACAGCGAGGCGATCCGCGCCGCGCGCGCGGGGAACGCGCCGCCGTCGATCAACAGCGCGAACAGAGCGGTCGCGACGGTCATCGACAGCGCGGCGAGCAGCTGCGGACCGATCAGCGCGCCGAGCCCCGGCGAGAGCAGCGAGTAGGCGACCATGTGATGGCCGCCGTACCAGCCGTTGTCCCACAACGTAAAGCCCGCCCGCGCGAACAGGTCGCTGCGGTAGCCGGCCGCCGCCAGGTCCGTGCTGGCCGGCGCGACGATCACGTACACAAGGGCGAACGACGCCGTGATCGCCCACGCCGGGACGCGGCGCACGAGCGCGCTCACGCCGGCGTTGCGCTCAGGAACTCCACCACGCGGTCGATCACGTCGGGGCGGTCCAGCCACGGCCAGTGGCCCGCGTCTGGAAGCTCGAGCAGCTGCGCTCCGAGCGCGTCGGCGTACTGCTTGCCGAAGCGGGCCGGGATGTAGGGATCCCGCATGCCCCACACGATCAGCGCAGGCACCTGCAGCTCTCCCAATTGCTCGCCCGCCGCCGCCAGCACTTCCGGCGAGGAGCTGCGGCACAGGCGCAGGATCGCGCGCTGCGTGCCCTGGTCGAAGTGGTCGAGCACGCTGTCCTGCCACGCCTGCGGCATCGGTCCGGGCGTCGCGTTGGCCTCCCTCGAGAGCAGCCGCAACACATGCCGGTTGATGGTTCCCATCGCGAGCTCGCCGAGCACCGGCGTACGCCAGATGCGCGCAGTTCGATGCCAGCGGTAGCCGGGGAGCAACGGCACGGCGTTGATGAGGACAAGCCGCTCGACTCGCTCGGGATGGCGCTGCGCGAACGCCAGCCCGACGCTTCCCCAGTCGTGCATCACGAGCTTGACCCGCTCGACGCCCGTCAGCTCCAGGAAGCGCTCGAGGAAGCCCGCGTACTCTTCGATCGTGAAGCGCAGCGAGCCCGGCTTGCCCGAACGTCCGAAGCCGGGCAGGTCCGGCGCCAGCCCGCCGCCGCGCGCCAGGAACGCCAGCCAGTCGTCGGAGTTGTTGGGGACTCCATGCAGGTAGAGCGGCACGGCCGCGTCCCGCGCGGGTGCCTCGGCGGATGCCGCGGCCGCTCCGTTCGCGCCGCCCTCGAACGACGCGCCGCGCCAGAAGATCGGCAGCCCGATGTGTGCCCCGGGGATATCGATCTCGCCGCTGTGGTCGCTCACCTCGGGCACCGCGCGAGGATATATGGGCACGCGCGCGCCGGATACGGTGATGCCGTGACCGCGACCGTCGCAAAGCCCGCTCGCCCCGGCCGGCCGTCCGCGACCTGGACGCCGCCGTCGCGGGCGCGCGTCGTACGGATCCGCGA
>DATHGU010000157.1:0-3534 GCA_035317495.1 Solirubrobacteraceae bacterium | reverse complement strand
GGGTCCAGCGCAGCTCACGGCGGTCGTCGCCGAGTGGTGCCCCAGCGAGGGGCAACTCGGCGATGCGGTGGATGCGGCCGTCGCTGTCCCGAAGGGGCGTGGCGGGTGCTACGTGGGACCCGGTCGGCGAAGCTGACGGCGGAGTGGCGTGGCGAGTGAGGTCGAAGTCCTCTGGCGTCACCGCGCGGCAGCGGCCCTTGGTGTCGTCGGCGAGGTAGAGGTCGCTGACGATGTGCGCGTTCTCCGGCGGCTCGTCCGGCGAGAGATGCGCGATCAGGAGTCCATCGCTGAGGGTGTCGAGCTGATAGTCGACGATGAGAGTGCTCCCGTCGGGTCGTGAGAGGCTCACGACCTCGCGCGCCTGCTCGGTGTCGAGCGCGACGTATCTGCCGAGGCTTCGGGTGCGACGAGCGCTCGGCCCGACCCGTAGGGGTGTTGTCTGCGCGCCGTGCGGCGGCGATGTTGTAGTGGTGCTCATGGTTCTCCTTCTGAGGGGTGAGCCCGTCGGGCGCGGGCCGTTGCCCCACTCCCGCGCACGCGCAGCGTGCGATCATCGGGAGGGGCGAGGTCCGCTAGCCGCGCTCAGGCGCTACGTCCACCGGCCAGCACGCGCAGCTCGCCGTGGCCGTCAGGCGCCAAGCGGTAGCCGACGCCACGCACGGCCGTCAGCCAACCGCCGGCGCCGGCGTCAGCGAGCGAGCGGCGTAGGCGGCAAGCGTGGGTATCGACGGTTCGCGTGGAGCCCTCGGCGCGATAGCCCCACAGCTCGCGCAGCAGCTCGTCCTTGGTGTAGACGCGGCCGGGATCACGCGCGAGATGAACGAGCAGGGCGTACTCGAGGCGACGCAGGTGAAGCGCGGTCGATCCGAACGTGGCCTCGTGGCTCGTCGTGTCGATCCGCAATGCGCCGAACTGGATCAGGCCGGCCGAGTTGAGGCTGCTGCGACGCAGCAGTGCGCGGACACGCGCAAGCAGCTCCGCGTGAACGAATGGCGAGCGGATCACGTCGTCGGCGCCCGCCTCGAAGGCACGCAGCACCTCAGCCACGTCGTCGGTGGCAGCGATCCACAGGACGCGCGCTCCTGGGTCAATCGTGGGGTGAAGGTCGCCCGCGCGCAGCGCGCGTACCGCATGAAGCCTCTTGACCTGCTCGTGCGTGGCACCCAGGATGATGAGGTCAATCTCGCCGGGAGCAGACGTTGCTCGCACTCGCTCGGGTTGCGGCGTGCGAAACAGCCGGTAGCCGTCAAGCGCGAGTTCCTGCGCAAGTGACTTGTTCACCGGCCCCTCGCCAATGACGAGGATTACCTCGGGAGTGTTACTCATGTCCGAGCCTCCAATCTGGACTCTGGCCCCGCCCGGTGCGGAGCCGCGGAGCCCGACCCAAGGCACGCCCCGCGGGCGTGCCAAAATCCCGAGGGCGATGGCCTCCGACCTGGCCCCCGGAGATCGAGTCACCCACGGGGGCGCCTCCAGCGCTGCGGACGCGCTAGACACCCGCGGCCATTCGCTCGGGCCGGCGAGCGCTCTTGGCCATCGGGACGCGTCCGAGTTGCTCGGCCTGCTCCAGATAGTCCGCCACTAGCGCCTTCACTTCGCCGTAGCCGCCCTTCTCCTGCAGTTCCTCCTCGACCGTGTAGATGCGCCCAGCCTGGTCGGCCGCCGCGTCGATGATCCGCGGCCTGCCGCCGACGCGGATGCCATAGAGCGCCCGCTGTTCGCCCGACTCCGTTTCATAGCGCCCCAGCTCGAACGGCTCGTCCGTTCGCTGCGGTCTCGGAGCGGGCACCGGCACGGGGCACGGGGGCAGCGGATTCGCACGCCGCGCACTGGACCCATAGCCGACGACCTCTCCGGGCTTCTGCTCGGTCGCATAGGGCTGCTCTGCGGGGTCGAGGTCGAGACGCGGCGTCTCCAGATAGCGGCCTCGCGTGCTCTTGAGCGCCTTCAAGCGTTGTATTTCACAACTAGCTTGGCGCCGTGTTCTGGGGAATGTGAATGTCGTGCCGGTCTGCCACGCGAGGTCTCTGAGATATGAAAGCTGCTCAGGGCTTGCTGTGCGTGCTGATGGGTGAGGGCTCATGTCCGATGTTCCTTTCTGCGTTGTGAGCTTGCGAACTTGCCCTCTGCTCATCACGCCCCGGAAGGAGAGTCAAGCAATTGATAATGTGAAATCCGTGCGCCCCGTAGGGGGCGATTCTCAATTGCTTGAAGGCGTAAGCCGGTCTCTCAGGGAGGGGTGTGATATGACCCTCGTGCTAGGCGCCCGAAGACCGACCACGGCGGACGCCGAGTGCCGCGTTCAGCTCGCTAGCCATGAACTCCAGCGCTTCTTTGACGAGACGGCGGTCGTCCTCGGGCCGCGCGTCCCCCTGGAGACACGCGATGTTCTTGACATCGCGCCAGCCACAGGTGACTCCCTGTGATCCGCTGGTCGGATAGACGGCGAGAATAAAGCCGCCGCCATCGCTGTCGTCGTCGCTGTAGCACTCGGCGCGCAGCCCGCTGGGTATTACCAGAGCGCACGCCGTGATCGCCTGGTCGAACAGGCGGGCGGCGGCTTCACCGTGGTACTCGTCAGCCTGAAGCGGGTCGTCGCAGCCGAGACTGGGAACGGACATATCGCGAGTGATCCGTCGCCCGTCGACTTTCACGGGCGCGCCGCCGTAGTTGATGACGATGGGTGAAGTCGATGTGGTCATGTAAGGGCTCCGTTTCTGCGACGTGGCTCCCGCTTTTTGCGGGTGCCGGTGACAGTCGCCCACGCGCCCCGGAGGGGTGCGATCATTAGCGACTGCCGGCACCGCGCCCGAATGTGTGACGCGGAGTAGGCGGACGCGCTCAGCGGCCGAGCTGGCGTAGGCGCGGGTCGGACGAGTTGAGGGGCTGATAGGGCACGCGCGGTGTCGGCGTAGAAGCGCAGCGCAGGGGCGAGGAGGGCGCCAGGACGAACGATTGCGGGCAATACCAGCTCATCGCCGGCGGGCGACTGAGGTTCAGTAGTGACGTCGGCACGTCGTAGGGTGGCGAGTCGGGAATGACATAGCGGACCATCGTCTGCCTCCGTGGTCGTGAGTAGATTCATCTCGAAGCAAGCTGGCCGCGGCACCCAGGACGAAGCCCTGGGCGGCCCCCGCCGCGAAGCGGCGACATAGGGGGCCAGTCGTGCCTTTGGCAGATGCAGGCCAGCGCAGAGCGAAGCTACTCGCGACGAGCGGAGGCTGGCGACGGCAACGACAAGGCGCGGCGTGCCTGTGCCAGTGCCGTGCGGCGGAGGGGTGGAGCCCGAGCTGCTGGTGTGCCGTCTTGTCGGCCGCGGCGTGTCCTACGCCGCGAGTGACAGCCAACGCTCGCGCTCTGCTGTGCTTGCGTTCGCCAACCGCACCAACACATCGCCGTGGCAGGCGCGCGGCGCGCACCAGCATCCGAGCGCCAGCCCGCGCAGCTCGCCGAGCGCGCCCATCAGCGCCTCGTTCTCGAGCACCGAGCGCTCATAGAGCGCGATGCACTCGCCGCGATCGCCGTGCTTGCCGA
>DATHGU010000156.1:0-2863 GCA_035317495.1 Solirubrobacteraceae bacterium | reverse complement strand
CGACATCTCGGTCGACGGGGTGCCGCAGGATCGGCCCGCCACGAAGTTCAGCTGACCGGCGGGCCGGCGCCGCCTGCGCCGGGACGTGCGGGCGAGAGCTGCGTTCGGGGCGTTGCCTGCTTGCTCACCACCGAGCCGGCGAGCTTGCGCAGGAGCGAGTGCAGCGTGCGCAGCTCCTCGGCCGTCAGCCCGCCGAAGAACTCGCGCTGCAGCTGGGCGGCTAGACCGCGCACGCGCTCGAGTGCTCCCTCCCCGTGCTCGAAGCGCGCGGCCTGGCCGAACGCCGCCCGGATCCAGGCGATCGCCGCGCGCGCTTCGAGCTCGTCGATCACCGAGACCATCGAGCTCGGATCGATCGCGGTCTTCTCGTGCAGCTGTTGCTGGCTCATTCCCGGATGGGCGGCTACCATCGTCATCACGCCGAAGTGGCGCGGATGCAGGCCCTCGGGCTCCAGCGCCTTGTGAAAGCGCCGTCTCGAGGCCTCCCCCAGGCGGGCCATCAGATATCCGGGAAACATGCCGAGCTCGTCCGGTATTGGGCCGTCCTCCCACATGCGCAGGTATTCTACGCGAAACACATCATTTGTGATACAAACCATCCTCTACGCGAATCAAATGGATGGATACCGCATGCCCGCACGCTCGTTGCGCAACGCCGCACATTTGGAGAAGACAGCGGGTCATCGCGTGCCTAGCATGGCCGGCGATCGAACACACAGCTCGCCGGCGCCGGCTGGGCCGCTCGAAGGCATCTTGGGCGCAGCGATGAGTTTCGAGCCCACCCTCGGTCCTAGGGGCAGGCAAAATCGAAGGAAGGAAGGCGCATGGCACCGCTGACACGCTGGGTTCTGGCACACAAACGCATGATTGTGATCTTCTGGGTGCTGATAACCCTGATAGGCGTGGCCTCCGCCGGCTCGGCCACCAAAGCGCTGAAACAGAAATTCTCCGTGCCGGGCAAGGAAGGCTGGGTCACCAATCAGCAGATCGCCCGCGACTTCCATGGCACCGGCGGCAACAGCGCGCCGCTGATGCCGATCGTGACGCTCCCCGCCGGCAAGTCCGTCGACTCGCCGTCGGTGCAGGCCGGCCTGCGGGCGGTCGAAGCGCGCCTGGAGCGCGTTCTGCCGGGGGGGCGCGTGGCCAGCTACGCCAGCACTCACAACCGCGCGTTCGTCTCGAAGGACGGCCGCACGACGTTCATCGTCGACTACCCACGGCCCGACCCGAATCAGCCATTCGGCGACAACCCCAAAGCGGCGGAAAAAGCCACGGCGGCGCTCGAGGGAACGACGGTCGCGGGCGCGCCCGTCCACGTGACGGGCTTCGATGCGCTGTCCGTGCAGAGCGGCGGCGGCAACGGCCCCGGCGTGCTGGTGGAGGCGCTGCTGGGCGGCTTCGGAGCGCTGCTCGTGCTGGCGTTCGTGTTCGCGTCGTTCCTGGCGGTCGTCCCCATCATGATGGCGATCGTTTCGATCCTGACCACCTTCCTCGTCGTCTGGGGCCTGACGACGGTCACCGAAGTCTCCCCGATCGTGCAGTTCCTGGTTGCGTTGATCGGCCTCGGCGTGTCGATCGACTACGCGCTGATCGTGGTCGTTCGCTGGCGCGAGGAGCGCTCGCACGGACTGCAGGGCGATGAGGCGATCGTCCGCGCGATGGCGACCGCCGGTCGCGCCGTCGTGTTCAGCGGCACGACCGTCGCGATCGGCCTGCTCGCCCTCGTGGCGCTGCCGCTGCCCTTCCTGCGCTCGGTCGGATATGGCGGCATGCTGATCCCGTTGATCAGCGTGATCGTCGCGGTGACGCTGCTCCCCGTCGTGCTGAGCAAGTTCGGCGCGCGGCTTGACTGGCCGCATGTTCGCGACGACGACAAGGCCAGCCGCTCGTGGACCGGCTGGGCAAACCTGGTCGTACGCCGTCGCTGGCTGGCGGCGGTCGGCGCCGCGCTGGTGCTCGCGGCGCTCGTGCTCGCGGCGTCGAACCTGCAGCTGGGGCTGTCCAACGCCAACGCGATCGCGAGGCAGGGTGATGCCAAGCAGGGGCTGCTGGCGCTCGAGCGATCGGGCATCGGCTCTGGTGCGCTGCTACCGAACGAGGTGTTGGTCGAAGGATCGACCTCGCCCGATGGTGTGGCCAAGTCGCTCGCCGCTGTGCCGGAGGTACACGGTGCGGTCGCGCCCAACTCGCCGCAGTGGCGTCGAGCAGGAGCCGCCGTCGTCGACGCCTTCGCGATCCCCGACGGCTCCTCCGCGAGCGGGCGCGATGTTCTCGATCGGGTCCGCTCGGCCGCTCACGAAGCCGGCTCCGAGGTGCGCCTGGGCGGGCTGGCGGCGCAGAACGAGGACTTCATCAACGCCGTGTACGGCAACTTCCCGCTGATGATCGCGCTGATCGCGCTGATCACGTTCGTGCTTCTGGCACGCGCGTTCCGCTCGCTGCTGCTGCCGCTGAAGGCGGTGATCCTGAACGTCATCAGCGTCGGCGCCGCGTGGGGGGTGCTCGACCTGATCTGGCAGCGCGGGCATGGCTCTGACCTGATCTGGGGCATCTCCGCGACCGGCTCGATCACGGCATGGATCCCGCTGATGGTGTTCGCCTTCCTGTTCGGGCTCTCGATGGACTACGAGGTCTTCATCTTGGCCCGCATGCGCGAAGAGTACGACGCCACCGGTTCCACCGACACGGCCGTCGTGCGCGGCATCGGCCGCACCGGACGCCTCGTCACGAGCGCGGCGCTGATCCTGTTTCTGGCCTTCCTGTCGCTCGCGTCGGGTCCGGAGACGGAAATCAAAGTGCTCGCGACGGGCCTCGCCGCCGGCATCCTGCTCGATGCGACGATCATCCGCGCGCTGCTCGTGCC
>DATHGU010000155.1:0-9330 GCA_035317495.1 Solirubrobacteraceae bacterium | reverse complement strand
AGGTGGTCGCGGCCAACCAGTACGACAACTACTTCCGCGTCAACTCGCTGTTCTTCGACCCGAACATCTACGGGCGCTTCCTCGCGCTGGTGATGATCGGGGTGACGACTGTCGTGCTGTGGTCGCGCCGGCAGCGGGACGTGATGATCGGGGCCGGCGTGCTCGCCTGGCTGTTGGCCGGGCTCGTCACGAGCTTCTCGCAGTCGAGCATCGCCGCGCTGCTGCTCGGGCTGGCTGTCCTCGCCGCCTACCACTGGGGCGTGCGCGGCACCGTGTACGTGGCGCTCGGGCTCGTCGCGCTCGCGCTCGCGCTCGTGCTGATCGCGCCCGCCAGCTGGCACCTCGGGCTGAAGGGCTCAGGGGGCTCCACGAGCAACGCCACGAGCGGGCGTACGAAGCTGATCGAAGGCGGCCTGGAACTGTTCGCCGAGCGTCCGCTGCAGGGCTATGGCTCGGGATCCTTCCAGAGGGAGTACGAGCGTCACTCGAGCGCCAGCGCGGAGAGCGCCACGTCGGCCTCGCACACGATCGGAGTGACGGTCGCGGCCGAGCAGGGCATCGTCGGCCTCGCGTTGTACGTGGCGCTGCTCGTCGCGGCGCTCGGAGCCCTGTTCCGAGGCGCCGGGCGCTCGCCGCCGAGAATCGCCATCGGTGCGTGCTTCGCGGCGCTCGTGCTTCACACGATGACGTACGCGGACTTCCTCGAGGACCCGCTCACGTGGACGCTGCTCGGCATCGGCGTGGCCCTCGCGCGCGCGGGCGAGAGCGTGCGCGGCGGCGCTCCGCCCGAGGGTCGCGACAGCGCCCTCGCCGGCCTCGCCGGCAAGTAGGTTCTGAGCCGTGCGCGGCTATCTGAAGCGGCTCGTGGCGACCGGCGCCGCCTACCAGTTCGGCGACATCGTCGCGAAGGGGATCGCGCTGATCACGATCCCGCTGTATACACGCCACGTCTCGCCGGCCGGATACGGCGCCGCCAACTCGCTGCTGACGGCCGTGATCCTGGCGAGCATCCTCCTGCGCGTGGGCGTCGGCGAGGCGTTCATCCGTTTTTATTTTGATGATGATGATGTTTCGCGTCGCGACCGGATCGCGCGCACGGCGACGGCGACGGTCGCGTGGACGACGACGGTCGCCGCGCTGTTGTGCGTCGTATTCGCCGGCCAGCTCTCGCGCCTGATCCTCGGCTATCACGACCCGCTGCTGCTCGATTGCGCGATCGTCGGGCTGTGGGCGTTCACGAACCTCGAGATGGCCTACGCGCAGCTGCGCGTCGACGAACGCGCGCGCGCCTACGTATATGCGTCCGGGGCGAACGTCGCGCTGACCGTCGCCTTCACGGTTGCGCTGGTGGTCGTCGCGGGCGAGGGAGCGCGCGGCCTGCTGCTCGGCAACTTCGGCGCCTCGGCGGTCGTGGTGCTCGGGCTGTGGTGGGTGCTGCGCCGGCGCTTCAGCCTGCGCGTCCGCTGGTCGGACCTGCGCGCGATGCTGCGCTTCGGCCTGCCCACCGTGCCGGCCGACGCGAGCGTGTACGCGCTGCAGGTCGCCGATCGCCTCTACCTGTACCGCGGCTACTCGCACGCGGCCGCCGGCAACTACTCCCTCGCGCTGCAGTTCGCGACGGTCGTGTTCGTGATGGTGCGCGGCTTTCAATACGCCTGGCCGCCGCTCGCCTACTCGATCGAGAGCGACGCGACGGCATCGCGGCTGTACTCGCTGGTGACCACCTACTTCCTGCTCGCGACGGGCGTGGTCGTCGTCGCCGTGGCGCTGCTCGGGCGCTGGATCGTGCGGCTCGCCGCGCCGGAGTACTTCGGCGCGCACGCCGCACTGCCCTGGCTGGCGCTGGCCTGGACGCTGTACGGGCTCTACCAGGTGATGATCGTGATCACCGGCCGCGCGAAGGTGACCATACGCAACGTCCCCGCCGCCGCCGCAGGGCTTGCGGTGAACGTGGCACTGCTGCTGCTGCTCGTGCCGCGCGGCGGGCTGAACCTGGGGATCGCCGGCGCGGGAATCGCGCTGTGCGGCGCATACGTCGCGATGCTGCTCGTCATGCACCTGCTGACGCGGCGGCTGTTCGCAGTCGGCTTTCAGTGGCGGCGCCTCGCGCTGCTCGCTGCGATCCTCGCCGGCGTCGCCGTGTCGGGCGAGCTGCTGCTGCCGACGAGCGGCTTCGCCGGCGTGGCGCTGCGCGTGCTGTGGCTGGTGCTGATCCCCGCGCTGCTCCTGATCACGCGCTTCTTCGCGCCCGACGAGCGCGCGCAGGCTCGCGCCCTGCTGGCCGATGCGCGCGCTCGCGTGGCCGCCTTCCGCGCCGGGCACGGCGAGGTCGAGGCCTACGCCGAGGATCCGCTCAGGGACCTGTGAGCGCGCGGTTGTAACGCTCGGCGGCCTCGCGCAACCCCTCGCCGTGCGCGGGACGCAGCGTCGCGACGACGTGGCGCCAGTAGCGGCGCGCGGAGTGGCCGGGCAGCACGAGCGCCGCCAGCGCGCGCAGCGCGTACGTCCAGGCCGTCAGCCAGCGGACCGCGCGCGCGGTGGCCGCCGAGTGGTGCTTGCGCATGTACAGGTCGCGGTTGCGCGCCAGTTCGACGATCCGCCGCTCGGGCACGGCATCGGTCGAGAGCTGCTCGTCGTGGATCGCCACGGCGCCCGGCACATACAGGCTGCGCCAGCCCGCGTCGCGCAGGCGCCGCGCGAAGTCCACCTCGTCGGAGTACACGAAGAAGTCGGGATCGAGATAGTCGACCTGCTCGGCGGCCGCGCGCCTGACGAGCAGCGCCGCCGACTGGCACCAGTCGACCTCGCGCGTCTGCGATCCGCCACTCTGCACCGTGTAGCGGCGGGCCAGCAGCAGCGCGCCCGCGAGCGCCGTCAGCGGCGTCGGAAAGCGCCACGCCGAGTCCTGCTCGACGCCGTCGGGCCGCACCAGCCGCGCGCCCGCGCAGGCCGCGTCGGGGCGCGCCTGAAGCGCCTGCCACAACGCCAGCGTGCCGCCCGCCTGCAGCTCGGAGTCCTCGTTGAGCAGCAGCGCGTAGCGCCCCCGTGCGCGCCGCAGCAGCTCTGAGTCGTTCAGGCCCTTTCCGCGTCGCTCCTCCAGCGCGATCGTCCGATCGACCGCCGCATGCTCCTCCGCCGCGCGCGCCGAACCGTCGCGCGATCCGTTGTCTAGTACCAGCACCTCGCTGGCGAACGGCAGCACGGCGCGCTCGCGCGCGATCGCGTCGAGCCCGCGCAGCAGCAGCTCGCGCTGCGAGGTGTTCACCACGCAATAGGAGACCTCCACGTCGGACACGCGGCGGACCCTACTGCGAGTGCGTTACGCCGCCGCTTCGGGCTTGATGCGAACGCCAGGTCCGGAAGGCTCCGGGATCGGTTCTCCATACTCGGTCATCAGCTCGAAGTGGCTCGCCAACGCGGCGCGCATTTCCCGGACGCACGCCTCGACGGTATCGCCGGTCGCCACACAGCCCAGGACGTCGGGCGAGCATGCCGAGTAATTCGACGGCGAACCGCCTTCCACCAGGATCAGATATCTATCGGTCTCGATCATCGTTCAAGTCCCGCCTGTCTAATGATGTTAGCCCTCATCTCGGGATAGAGGTCTTGATTGCGACTACCCGCCACGGTCACCGTGCCTGGCTTGGTCGGATGATGAAACTGGCGGTGGCTTCCCCTCTGCCGCACCTGCCGCCAACCATCCCGTTCGATCAGCTTGATGATCACGCGCACCTTCACCGAGTCCTGGTCCGACGAGCGACGTCGTTGGGGACGATCGGACTCCGCGCCTAGAGTCTGCGGCGATGCACGTGCATATCGTCGACCCGTCTGCGTACACGCCGCCCTACGACCATGCGCTGTGCGGCGCGCTCGCCGCGGCGGGAGCGGACGTGGAGCTGTACACCAGCCGGTTCGCATATGGCTCGATCCCGTCGCCGGACGGCTACCGGCGACGCGAGTTCTTCTACCGCGCAACGCGCCTTGCGCCCGGCGACTCGTTGGCGGCCCAGCGCGCGCGGCGCGTGCTGAAGCTCGCCGAGCACGTGCCCGACATGCTCCGCTACCGGCGCGCCGCACGCGCGGCCGACATCGTGCACTTCCAATGGCTGACCGTCCAGCAGCTCGACGGCCGGCTGCTGCCCGGCGGCCGCAACGGTGATGCGCGGGGGCGCCCGCCGCTCGTGCTGACGGCGCACGACGTGCTGCCCCGCGAGGGCGGCGCCCGCCGGCGTGCGGCGCAGCGCCGCCTGTACGACCGCTTCGACGCGCTCGTCGTGCACTCCGACCACGGCCGCGCGCGCCTCACGCAGGAGCTCGGCGTCGATGCGGCGCGCATCCACGTGATCCCGCATGGCGTCTTCGCGCACCTCGCCGAGGAATCCGCGGCCGGCGCGTCGGCACCGCCGCCGCCGTTTCACACGGACAAGCCCGTCGTGCTGTTCTTCGGCCTGCTGCGACCCTACAAGGGCCTCGACGTGCTGCTCGACGCGTGGAAGGGAATCGAGAACGCGGAGCTGTGGATCGTCGGCATGCCGCGCATGGACATCTCGTCGCTGCTGGCCGATCTCGACCGGGCCGCGACCGCGCCGGCGCCGCTCGCCGACGGATCGGTCGGCGCGACGCCGAGCGTGCGTTTCGTGCCGCGCTTCGTGTCCGACGCGGAGCTGCCGGGCTACTTTCGCCGCGCGGACCTCGTCGTGCTGCCATACCGCGAGATCGAGCAGTCGGGCGTGCTGTTCACGGCGCTGGCGTTTGGCAAGCCTGTGCTCGTCAGCGATGTCGGCGGGTTCGCCGAGCTGGCGGCGGCCGGCGTGGCGCGTGCCCTGCCGCCGGGGGATGCGAGCGCGCTGCACGGCGCGCTGGTGGAGCTGCTGGGCGACCGCGCCGCGCTCGCCGCGCTCGCGCAGCGCGCGCGAGCCCTTGCCGCCGGCGACTACGCGTGGGAGACGATCGCCCGCCGCACCCTCGCGCTGTACGAGTCGCTCCTACGCGAGAATCACCGCCGATGAGAGCTCCGCTCGAGATCGTCTTCTGGGTGTCCGCCGCGCTGATCGTGTGGACGCAGCTCGGCTATGCCCTCGCACTTGCGGCCCTGGCGCGGCTGCGCACGCCGGCGGTCGTCCCGGCACGCGAACCCCAACAGCGGAGCCCCGCCAGGGGCGGAGCCATTAAACAAAACTCCAACCCGCCCGAACCTCCGCCCAGCGTCTCCGTGATCGTCGCCGCACACGACGAGCAGCAGGTGATCGCCGCCAAGGTGTCGAACCTGCTCGCGCTCGTTCACCCCCGCGAGCTCCTGCAGCTGATCGTCGCCTGCGACGGCTGCACGGACGCGACGGCCGAACGGGCGCGCGCGGCCGGCGCCGATCTCGTGCTCGAGCTGCCGCGCGGCGGAAAGATCCGCGCGCAGGACGCCGCCGTCGAGCGCGCAAGCGGCGAGATCGTCGCCTTCTCGGACGCCAACGCGTCGTGGGAGCCCGATGCGCTGCGCGAGCTCCTGCGGGCGTTCGCCGATCCGCGCGTGGGCTACGCCTGTGGGCAGGTGCGCTTCGTGCAGGACGCCAGCGGCGCTCTCGCCTCCAACCAGGAGGGCCTCTACTGGCGCTACGAGCTCGCCCTGCGCGCGCTCGAGTCGCGCCTCTGCTCGATCACCGCGGGCAACGGTGCGATCTACGCGACGCGACGCGACTCCTACATCGTCGTCGACCCGATCATGGGCCACGATCTCTCCCTGCCCTTCAAGATGGTCAAGCGCGGCCTGCGCGCCGTCTACGTGCCGAGCGCGCGAGCGAGCGAGAAGATGGTGCCCTCGCTGCTCGGCGAGTTCGCGCGCAAGCGGCGCATGATGAGCCACACCTGGCCGATCGTCCTGCGCGGCGGCATGCTCTCGCCGCGCGGCTACCCGCCCGCCTACGCCGTGATGATCCTCTCCCACCGCCTCCTGCGCTATGCCACGCCCGCGCTGCACGCGCTCGCGCTCGGCGCCAACGTGGCGCTCGTCGCGGCGGGTGTCGGGAGCCTCTACACCGTCACGCTGGCGCTGCAGCTCGCGCTGCTGCTCGCCGCGTTGCTCGCCGGTCCGCTGCGCACGCGTCCGCTGCTGATCGCCCGCTACTACGTCCTCACGACCGCATCGCCGGCCGCCGGGCTGTGGGACTGGCTGCGGCACGGCACGAGCGCCTGGTGGGATACCGCCGAGGGCACACGATGACCCCCGACCGTTCGGGCGTGCTGTCTTGATCCGGCGTGGCATCGACATCGTCGTCTCGGCGCTCGCGCTGGTGGTCGGCACGCCGGTGCTGGCGCTCGCGGTGCTGGCGATCCGCCTGGAGTCGCGCGGGCCGGCGATCTACCGTCAGCGGCGCGTGGGGCTGCACGGCGCGCCCTTCGACGTGCTCAAGCTGCGCACGATGGTCGACGGCGCGGAGCACATCGGCGCCGGGCTGGCGGTCAACGCGAACGACTCGCGCATCACGCGCGTGGGCGCGTTCCTGCGCAGGACCTCGCTCGACGAGCTGCCCAACCTGCTCAACGTGCTGCGCGGCGAGATGTCGCTGATCGGGCCGCGCCCCACGCTGCCGGCGCAGGTCGATCAGTACACGGCTCGCCAGCGCGGACGCCTGGCCGTCAAGCCGGGCATATCCGGCTGGGCGCAGGTCAACGGGCGCGCCTCGCTTCCGTGGTCGGAGCGCATCGAGCTCGATCTCTACTACGTCGAGCATCGCTCGCTCGCGCTCGACCTGAGGATCCTGCTGCGCACGCCCGCGCTGATCCTCGGCGGCTCGGGCCTGTACAAGGGCCAGTCCGGCGGCTGGCAGGGCGAGCTGTGAGCCCTCGCGCCGTCCTGCTGACCGGCGCCGGCAAGCGCTATGACATCGTCGCCTGCTTCGCGCAGCTGACCAAGACGCTCGTCGCCGACCCCTCGCCGCTGGCGCCCGCGCAGTACGCCGCGCACGTGCGTGCCTCGGTTCCCCTGATCGAGGATCCGGGGTACGTCCCGGCGCTCGCTGAGCTGTGCGAGCAGCATGGCGTGGGGGTAGTTCTGCCGCTCACCGATCTCGACATCGAGGTGCTCGCCCGCGCGCGCGCCGAGGGCGTGCTGCCGGCGCTCGTCCCCTCCGTGCAGGTCGCCCGCGCGACGTACGACAAGTACGAGGCGCACCTCCTGCTGGAGCGCCTGCAGCTGCCCTCTCCGCCGACCGTCCTGCCCGACGACGACCTCGAAGCGCTCGAATACCCGGTGATGGTCAAGCCGCGCCGCGGGTCAGGCGCCCGCGCGATCCACCTCGCGCACGATGCCGCGCAAGCGAGCTTCTTCGCCGCGTACGTCGAGGAGCCCGTGATGGTGCAGCGCGCGATGGACGGGCCCGAGCTGTCGATCGACTGCCTCGGCGACCGCGACGGCCGCTGCCTCAATGCGATTCCCCGCACGATGCTCGAGTCGCGCGGCGGCGAGTCGATCAAGGGCGCCGTCGTGCACGACACGGAGCTGATCGAGCTGGGCCGGCGCACGATGGAGGCGCTCGCCGTGAGCGGGCCGGCCACCATCCAGGTCTTTCGCGACCCGCTCCTCGGCGTCGCCATCACCGACGTCAACACGCGCTTTGGCGGCGCCTTCCCGGCGCCCACGTACGCCGCGCTGCCCGGTCGCAGCTATCCCGAGCTGATCGTCCGCATGGCAGCCGGCGAGACGGTGCAGCCGCACGTCGGCGAGTTCCGCGCGGGCATGACGTTCACGCGCTACTACTGGCAGCTCGAGCTCGATGAGCAACTGCAGCCGACCGGCCGCGAGATCGTCCCCGGCGGCCCACCCTCGCCTTACGGGAAGCCCGCCCAGTAGAATTGATGGCCGTGCCCACGATGCTCGCCGACCCTCCGGCTGCGCCGACCGAGCAGCAGCCCGTCGCCGGCTCCGCCGGCGGACCCGATGCGCCCGCGCCGCCCGCGCCGCCGGCTGCGCAGCGCGCCTGCGCCAACTGCGGCGCGCCGCTGGCCGGCGACCAGGACTGGTGCCTGCAGTGCGGCACCGGCGCCCCCGACAGCCTGCGCTCGCGCGCGCCGAGCTGGCGCTCGGCCGCGGTGGCGGCCGGCGTCCTCGTCATCCTCGTGGCGGGCGCCGCGACGGCCGCCTACGCGGCCCTCGGCAAAGGCGGCGGCAAGCCGCGGCAGGCGACCGCGACCGTCGCCCAGGCCGCGCCGGCGGCCACCACGCCGGTCGCGCCCGTGACGCCCGAAGCGACGGCGACGGGCAAAGTCGGCGCGCCGACAACCGTCAAGCCGGCCCTACCGCTGGGCGCCGTCAAACCGCCGAAAATCCCCCTGCCGACGGTCACGCCGAAAACTCCGAGCACGAGCTCGCCGTCGGGGACGGGCGGCGCGACCACGCCGACCACGACGACCCCCAACAGGAACAACGCTGAAGCGCCGACCTCCGCCGGACCGCAGCCGAACGCGATCCTGCTCGACACCAACGCCGCCGCCACGTACAACCCGTCCAACTACGCCGCGACCACCTTCGGCGACCCCAGCCTGGCGATCGACGGCGACAACTCGACGGGCTGGACGGCCGTCGTGGACCCGGCCGTCGCGCCGAAGATGGCCGAGGGGCTGGTCATCGACCTGAAGACCCCGCGCAGGTTCTCGGCGCTCGCGCTCAGCACCTCGACGCCGGGCATCACCGTGCAGGTCTCCGCCGCCCGCGGCCAGGCGCCCCCGGCGTCGATCACCGATCCCGCGTGGGTTGCGCTCAGCCCCTCGCGGGTCATCAGCAAGAAGCACGTGCGCCTGAAGCTCGGCGGCGACACGGCGGCCTCCAAAGCCGCTCACCGATTCGTCGTCGTGTGGCTCAGCGGGGCCCCCGCCTCGTCGGTCGGCACGCCGCAGGCGCCCGGCCACGTGAGCCTCAACGAGCTCGAACTGTTCCCCGTCAAGAAGTAGCGGCGCCTTTGGCCGCGCGCTTGGCCGGCCGAGCTTTGATCGCGCGCGCCGCCGGCCGCTCGGCCGCTCCGGCGGGAGGGCCGGACCACACCTCGTCGAGGAAGTCGGCGATCTCCCCGGTCAGCCGCTCGGGGTGCATGCGCAGCTCGAGCAGCGAGCTCGCTTCGAGCAGGTGGCCGTTGGGCAGCTCTTCGGCGAGCATCCCGGCGTCGGAGAACGGGTGCACCGGATCGCGCCGGTGGCCGAGGATCAGCGCCGGCGTCCGGAACAGCCGCCGGTCGTTGCGATGCGGTGCGATGCGCCCGAAGAACAGCCACTGCAGGACGGCTCCGCTGGGACCCGGATCCTGGCGGAGGAGATCGAGCATCACGTTGCCGTAGTGGGGCAGCAGGC
>DATHGU010000154.1:0-5643 GCA_035317495.1 Solirubrobacteraceae bacterium | reverse complement strand
CGCTGCCGTCGCCCTTGACGCCGTAGGCACATTCGTCGGGAGCGTTGTCCGTTCAGCTCAACGCTGGGAGCGGAGCTGCGGGCCGCGTCCACACTAGAGCGCTACGAAGAAAGGGGCACGAGCTAACGCGTCCCGGTTGATGAGACGTGCCAGCGATATTTCGCATCCATCAAGACGAGCGGCATGGGCGCTATCGGCTAGTTCTGTCCGGCGAACTCGACATGGCAGGCGCGGCTGAGCTGGAAGACGCGATGACGAGCCTCTGCAAAGCCGGTACACTTGAAATCGAGATCGACCTGCGCGAGATCACGTTCATCGACTCTTCGGGAGTCGGGGCGATCGTGTGGGCAAAAGAGCGATGTGCCGAGCATCGTTCGCAGTTCTTCATCGTTCCAAGCAAGCACCCCAGCCCGCGGCGGCGGTTCGAGAGGATGAAGCTCGATGAAGTGCTGCCTTGGCGCGAGGCGCGTCCAAGCGTCTCGTGAACCGCGTTGCTGACCACGTTAGTCGCCTCCTCGTGGTTGTGCTGCCCTAGGCGCGGGGGCACTGCTTGGGTTCCGCTGCCTCCGCGTCTGACGCTTGCACCTCATATTTCTCGCGTTCGGGTGTTAGCGCGCGCATGTCGGGTAACTCCAAAACGGTCCGCCGATGACGATCAGGCGGACAGGGGCCGCTTTGCGCGCTCCTGACCGCACAGCCCCTGGGGAAGGCCCAACGGGCGGTGGTTGAGCGCCGGCGGCCCCGCCTGCTGTCTTCGCGGCGACGACAAGAACGGCCACCACGTTCATGCAGCAACGTGGTGGCCGCGATCAGTGGCGCTCCTAGAGGGACAACTCCACGGAGAATCCAAGCGACTAAATACCCCGGCTGAGGCGCGTCAAAACGTTGGCGACGGTGGCCTACAGCAGCTCGAGGTCGCCGAGCGACAGCGCCCACGACGCCGGCAGCGTCGGGTCGGGGTCGAGATTCTCACGCAGCGGATTGGCCGTCAGCAGCGTGCCACGCGGGGACTTGAGAAGCCCTCTGCGGGCGGCGTGCACGCGCGACGGCAGCGAGCAGACGACGAAGTCGGCACGGGAGGAGCTCCTGATCTCGGCGAGCAGCCGCCGCGCGGTGCGCGGATCGTCGTGCTCGACCAGGAGCTCGCAGATCTGTGCAACCGAGAATCGGCCGTGACGGCGCCTGCACGGTCACGTAGGACCCACTCGCCACGGAGGGTAGCGCGACCCGACGCCCACGCCCAACGCCGTCGACATCCGTAGGATCAGACCGCGGATGCCGAGCATGGACCCGGAGGAGGATAGGAGACTCGAGAAGAGAGTCGATCGGCGCGCGTTCCTGAAGGGCGGGCTGATCGCGGGCGGCTTGGTGGCCGGCGCCGGCCTGGGGATCGGGCGGCTGGCCGACGCGGCCCAGGACTCCGGCCTCAGCGCGGCCACGACACCCGCACGTCGCCCGCCGCTGCTCGTGGACCCGCGCCGCCCGAACGTGCTCGTGATCCTCGTCGACCAGCTGCGCTTTCCCGCATGGTTCTCGCCGACGGCCGACGGCTCGGCGCTGCCACCGAACCTGCAGCGCCTGCGCGAAGGCGCGGTCTCCTTCTCCAACCATTACACGGCAGCCAACGACTGCACGCCCGCCCGCTCGACGCTGCTCACCGGCCTTTACACGCACCAGACCGGCTGCATGATCACGGGCGGGAGCACGCTCGATCCGGGCTTTCCGACGTGGGGCACGATGCTTCGCGATCACGGCTACCGCACCCGCTGGTACGGCAAGTGGCATCTCACCCATCGCGACGGCAAGTGGGGGCGAAGGCGCGGCGGGCGCGCGCTCGCGCGCTATGGCTTCCACGGTGGAACGTTTCCCTCGCCCAATGGCGCGCCGGGCCAGGGCTGGCGCCTGGACGGGCATATCGCACGGCAGTTCGCCACGTGGTTCGCCGGCGAGGCCGACGCGGGGCCATGGTGCACGACCGTGTCGTTCGTCAACCCACACGACATCGCCTGGTGGTACGGGTGGAGCGATCGCGTGTCGGCGGAGGCCAGCGCCCGGTCGGTCGTTCAGGCCCTTCCCGCGAACTTCGAGACGCCCGAGCAGCTGACGGCGCGAAGCAAGCCGCTGCTGCAGCGCTCGCTGCAGGACACCGCCGCTGCTGCCTTCGGGCCCGTCCCCTACGAAGGCCCGGAAGCGGCCTCGCTGTGGATGGGCTTCCTGAACCTCTACGCGAAGCTGCAGCGCGAGGTCGACCGGCAGATCGGACAGGTCCTGGCGGCCCTGCACAGCCGTCCTGAGATCGCGGCGAACACGGTGATCGTCTTCAGCTCCGACCACGGCGAGTACGGCGGCTCGCACGGGCTGCGCGGGAAGGGCGCGGGCGCCTACGAGGAGGCGATCCGCGTGCCGCTGCTCGTGAAGGACCCCCGCGGCGTGCTGACGGCAGCGCCCGAGGCGACGCGCAGCCAGCTGACCTCGAGCGTCGACATCGCGCCGCTGCTGCTGACGATCGCCACCGGCTCGGACAGATGGCGCAACGAAGCGCGCTACGAGCACCTCTCGGGCCGCGCCGACCTGGCGGGGATCCTCGCCGACCCGGGAGCGCCCGGTCGGCCCTATGTGCTGCACGCGACCGACGAGACGGTCACGGAGTTTGCGATCGAGTCCTATGCCGCCAACGCGCCGCTGCACGTCGTCGCGCTGCGCACCCAGGAGGCCAAGTACGCCGCGTATTCGAGCTGGCAGCCGGGCGGCATCGAACGCCTGTCGGCAGGAGAGGAACGCGAGCTGTACGACTACAGCACGGACAGCGGCCGGCTGGAGCTGCACAACAGCGCCGGTCAGAGCAATCTCGAGGTAGACCTGCACTTGTCACTCGAGAGGGCCGTTTCCGAAGAGCTGCGCCGTCCGCTGCCCGCTCGCCTGGAAGCGGCTCAGGCACGCGGCTTCGCCGACTACTTCACGACCGCGAAAAACTCCTCCGAGAACGCGGCGGCGGCGCGAGAACGGCGCGCCGAAAAAGTCTTCGAAGGCCTGGGCGAAGCCGGCGGCGTGCCCGGCGAGAGCCGCGCCAAGCAGCTCAGACGCGCTTCGCCGCGGACACGCCGATGACCGCGCCGGAGGCGTCGAGAGCCTGCACCTGTACGTAGCTGCCGTTCGCAGCGCGCGGCAACACGATGGCGGTCTCGAAGCCACTCTTCGGGGCGCCCCCGGCCGGCGTCTGGCCTGCCGGCGAGGCTCCCCCGAGCACGCGCCAGGAGGCAACCTCTGTTGCGCCGTTCCAGCTCGCGTAGACGGTCGCGCCGGCGTGCGCCGACGTGCGTACGGCGAGCAGCGCGGGCGCGTCGGTCGGGTGCGCGCTCCAGGGCAGCCGATAGGCGCGATAGGACTGATACGCGGCGGGCAGGTGGGCGTCGAGCAGCAGCGCACCGGAGGCGCCGTATTCGGAGATGTAAGGGACCTCGCCCCAGCCGACGATCCAGGCGCCGCTCGCCAGCTGCTGCACGTTGCCCTGACTGCCGGCGACGAGCGGCTTGGCCGGATGGCGATCGTCGCGCACGAGCGTCGCCTTCATGTGCTGCGCGTCGAGCCGCACCGCGATCGCGCGAGACTGCGGGTGCACGGCCGGAGTGGCGCCGTTGTCGAAGAACGTGATCGTCCCGTCGGGCTGTCGGCGGGCGTCGTGCTGCCAGGCGGTGCGCGTGCCGGGGCCCATCGCGAAGCTCGAATGCTTGCCGTCCAGCTGCCAGCGCACGCGGCCGGTGTGCGCGTCGACGTCGTACGCGGCCCATGTGTTGCGCGCGTCCACGAGCAGGTCGCCGTCCTGCTGGACGTCGATCGAGTTGATGTGGAAGTAGTCGAACGGCGTCGTCTGGCTCGAGTGCTTTCCCGAGGCATACGAGTCCGACAGCGGCACGTGGTCGAGGCTGTGCCACTCGAACATCACAAGCCCCGTCTTCAGGTCGATCTCCTGCAGCAACGTGTCGGCGACCGCGGCATTGCGCGAGCCGCCGATGCCCGACAGGTCGCAGTCGATGCCGTTGAACACGGTGATCAGCCCCGTGCCCTGCGGCGTGATCTGGAATTCGTGCAGGTCGGGCTGGTAGCCGTTGCCGGCGCGCACCACGGCGATCTGCCGGTAGGAGCTGTCGAGGATCACCTCGCCCGCCTTGCTCTGACCGCCGGCGATCAGCGGGTCCTGCCACCAGGTGAGCACCGGCTTGCCTTCGTACTGCTGCACGCGGAAGTCCGCAGCGCGCGTGCCCGCCGGCGAGAGCGGCTTGAACCACACCAGCGCGCCGTTTTCGTCGAGGATCATCGGGCCGTACTGGCCCGGTCCGGAGTAGGGCGCGATGAACAGGTCGCCGGGATTCGTGCCGGGCGCGTGGGTCGTGACCGTGACCGTCGGCGGCTGCAGGTCGGCGCGCGAGTGAAAGTGCTGGTAGTAGGCGGGGTGTGGCGCCGGCCGCCCGCTGCCGCCGGCTTCCCCGGCGCGATCGCGCACGGCGACCCTGAAGCTCCACGCGAACGGCGTAGCGCGACCCGCGCCGGGCTGGCCGGTCTGCGATAGCTCCGCGCGTACGTGCACGAGCTCGCCCTCGGCGAACGGGTGCGCGGGAACGAAGCTCGCGCCGGTTCCCTGCGAGTACGCGAGCAGCCGCCCGCTGTGGGCGCCGCCGCGCGAGCCGCTGACGGTCACGTGCGAGAGCTCGCCGGCGGGCACGCCCAGCATGCTGATCTGCGTCCCAGCGGAGGCGTCGCGCGTGTCGGGCCCAGGCGAGACGGTCACCCGCGAGCCGGCCAGCGCGGCCGATACGTTCAGGCGCGGCGGCGTGCAGCGGGGCCCCCCGGCCGATCGGGCTTTGGCGTCGGCCCCGGCGGCGCCGGCGTGCCCGGAGCGCAGCGTGACCAGCGCGGCGAGCCCGCCGGCGGCCAGCAGGATCAGGCCGGCGAGCGCGGCGCGCGGCAGCAGGCCGGGCCTGCTCACCCCTTGACCGTCGCAGAGGTGCCGATCACCGCGCCGGCACCGTCGAGCGCCTGCGCGGCGATGTAGGGACCCGCGGTGGGCGCCGTGACCGTCGTCTGGAAGCCCGACTTGCCGGCGGTCGCGACCGGGGCGAGCGCCGCGGAGGACGCTCCGGCCAGCACGCGCCACGAGGCGACCTCAGTCGCCCCGTTCCAGCTCGCCGCGACGCTGAGCTTCCCGGCGCCGGCGGACTTGACGGCCAGCGCCGGCCGGGTCGTGGGCCGAGCGCTCCAGGGCGAGAGGAACGTCTTGAAGTTCTGCACGTCCTTGCCGAGCGCGCCGTCCAGCAGCACGTGCCCGGAGGAGTCGAACTCGGTGAAGTTCGGCAGCCCGCCGTAGCCGAGCAGCCAGTTTCCGCCCGGCAGGGCGAACATGTTGCCCTGGCTGGAGGCCAGCAACGTCTTCGACGGGTTGACGAGCTGCTTGGCCAGCGTGACCGAGTGCTTGGAGACGTCCGGCCGCAGCAGGATGCCGCGGGACTGCTTCTCCTTCGGCGGGGCCGAGCCGTTGTCGAACACCGAGATCAGCCCGCCGGGCTGGAACTCGGCGTCGTGCTGCCAGTACTCGCGCGTGCCCGCGCCGAGCTTGAAGCTGCTGCGCTTGCCGCCCAGGCGCCAGCG
>DATHGU010000153.1:0-14085 GCA_035317495.1 Solirubrobacteraceae bacterium | reverse complement strand
GGGTTTGAAATGGTCTAGAGCAGCGTGGGCTTCGGCCACGTCGGAGAACCAGCGAGCGTTCGTCTCCGGCCCGTGGTCATAGCGCCCGCCGAAACCACCAGTCGTCGTACTCGCCCGCGCGCTCGCGGTAGTAGTGAGCCTGCTCGGCAAGCAGTCGCTTGAGGTCGCTCACCGTGTCTGCCCCTCTGGCGCCGCCTCACAAGGCATACGTCGCACAGCGATCCCGCCGGTGACGGCGAACAGCGCCGCAGAGATTCCCAGGATGAAGGTGAGAGCCCCGCACACTGCCGCAAGTGCCGGCAACGGCTGGGTGACGTGACCGTGCAGCTCAAGCCACAACACGACCTTCTGCAACGCGTTAGCGACGGCCGCGACAAGCGCGCCCCACGCCAGCAGTGCCGCCAGGGTCGCAGCCCGCAGATGCCCCTGATGCCGAAGTCGCTCGGAGAGCCGGCCACACAATCCGATCAGCAGGAGGCCGTAGCCGAGGATGAACCCGAGGTCGATGAAGACATGCTGCTGTGCGGCCGTGTGGCCAGTCGACCCCCAGCGGGTGAGAATCTCGCGCAAGCGGTCGGTGGTGGCGGCGAACTCGAACCCGAGCACTCCGGTGCCGTGCTCGCTCATCTTTCCAAGCGCCGGAAGCTCGGCAGCGCCGAAAACGAGCATCACGACCGCGCAAACCCACAGCAGACGCTTGCCCGCGGCTCCTTCAAAGCGGCCCGCGAGCGGTGCACGGAGGTGTCTGGACGATTGCTGGGTAGACACGGCTCCAAGATGATGGCTACAATCTGAGTTGATATCATCATCCGCTGCTATGGCGCCTAACCCACCCAGCGACAGACCTCGCACCAAACCGCCGCGGCCCACACGCGCCGAGAGGCAGGCGCAGACCCGTTCTCATCTGATCGAAGCCGCGGCGCAAGTGTTCGCGCGGCGTGGCTTTCAAGCTGCGAGCGTCGAGGAGATCGCCGAGGAGGCGGGCTACTCACACGGTGCCGTGTACTCCAACTTCGAGGGGAAGGCCGACTTGTTCCTCGCGGTCTTCGAGGACTACATGGCAGAGCGAGTCCGTGAGCTTGCCGAGACACAGGCCGCGCTCGCCGACGATGCTTCCCTGGAGGTCCGCGCCCGTGCGCTAGCGCTAGCCGACCAGTGGATGGACAGGCTCGCCCGCGACCGCGAGTCCTTCGCTCTGCACATGGAGTTCCTCGCTCACGCCGGCCGAGACCCCCAGCTCGCCCGGCGCTTTGGCACACGCTCCTCGGCGATGCGTGAGGCCGTTGCACGCTACATCAGCCACTACCAGCAAGAGGCCGGCCTGGAGCCCGCGATGCCCACAGACGATCTCGCGCTCATCCTGCGCGCGCTGGGCATCGGCCTGGCGATCGAATCGCTCGTCAGCCCCGAGGCGGTGCGCCACAACCTCTATGGCGACTTCGTCGAACTGCTCGTCTCTCTGCTGCGCGAACGAGGACAGGCCAAGCAATCACGGGGTCGCACGGGAGCCAAGCGGTGAGCGTTCCCGCCTACGACCGCATCGGCCTCAGCTACAGCGCAGTGCGGCGAGCCGACCCGCGTTTCGAGACCGCGATATGGAACGCGCTGGGAGATGCAGGGATTGTCCTCAACATCGGTGCGGGCGCTGGCTCATATGAGCCGAGGGATCGCGAGGTCATCGCGGTCGAGCCTTCCCCCGTGATGATCGCTCAGCGCCCTGTGGACTCCGCTCCGGCGATCCAGGGAGTCGCCGAGTCCATCCCGCTGGGTGACAAGAGCGTGGACGTGACGATGGGCGTGTTCACGATGCAGCACTGGGATGACGTCGACCGCGGTCTCGCAGAGGTGCTCCGAGTCACCCGCAAGCGGATTGTCTTCCTCACGCTCGACCTCGACGTGACGGCGCAGATGTGGCTATGTAGCGACTACCTGCCGCAGGTCATCGAGCACGATCGCCAAGCCTTCCCGACGATCGCACACCTCCAAGCCGTCCTTCCCGATCTTCAGGTGGAGCCGATCCCTGTGCCCGTCGACTGCACGGACGGGTTCTGCGTCGCCCTCTGGAGCCGACCCGAGGCTTACCTCAACCCAGACGTTCGTCGTGCGTCATCGACCTGGCACCTACTGCCAGCTTCGATCGTTGACAGCGGTCTGGATCGGCTCCGCCAGGATCTCGATAGCGGCAAGTGGGACGCCCGCTACGGACATCTGCGAACGCAGGCCACGCTCGACATCGGACTGCGTCTCGTCAAGGCGGAGCTTCAGGGAGGAGGGGCATGACCACGAAAATTGATGCTGGTATGCGGCCCGAGAAGGTAATGAGGCAATCCGTCGACACGGTGAGCGAGTAGGCGATGCCTCGGGCGCTGAGGTCGCCGGTCGTGGCGGGCGTCCTCGGGCGGCTCCACGCGCAGGCCGACGACGAGGACCCGCAGGTCGCACAGCGCGTTCGCGCACGCGAGGCGCAACTCGGCCGCCGACTGCCGCAGGAGCAGCGATACGAGCTTTACGGCGAGGCGCCGCTGTCGATCACCCGCGAGGTCGGGCAGCTCCTCTACCTGCTCGCGCTGAGCACGAGACCACGGCTGATCGTCGAGTTCGGTAGCTCGCTCGGCGTCTCCACCATCTATCTCGCCGCCGCAATCCGCGACGGTGGCGGCGGAACACTCATCACAAGCGAGTGCCACTCGCAGAAGGTCGAGCTGGCATCACAGAACCTCGCCGACGCCGGTCTCGCCGATCTCGTCGAGCTGCGTTCCGGCGATGCGCTTCATACGCTGGCGAACATCGCCGAGCCGATCGACCTTGTGTTCCTCGACGGCCGCAACGACCTCTACCTGCCGATCCTTCACCTCCTTGAGCCGCGTCTGTTGCCTTCTGGCCTGGTGGTCGCTGACCTCAGCGCCGACGATCCAGACCTTCTCCCGTACCTGGAGTACGTCCGCGAGCCGGCCCGCGGCTACTTCTCAACGACTGTCCCGCTCGATGATGGTGTCGAGCTTTCAACGCGCGAAGGGGACGGACGGCCGTGACCGATCGGCGGCTGCCGTTCTTCGGTGACTCCCTTGTCGCCGGCGTCGGCGATCCTAGCGGCAGAGGCTGGGTCGGCCGGGTCGTGGCCGCATCCTTCGGGTTCGGGCTCCCCCTGACCGCGTACAACCTCGGCGTTAGACGGGAGACCTCAGAGCAAGTCGCGGCACGCTGGCGCAACGAGGCGCTACCACGCCTATTGCCGGAAGCCGATATGAGGATCGTTGTGTCGTTCGGCGCCAACGACACCACGATCGAGCAAAGCCGGCTGCGCGTAGCTCCCGAGCGCTCTCGCGCTGTGCTGGACGGCATCCTCCACGGCGCTGCCGCGCTCGGCTTGCTGCCGCTGGTGATCGGGCCGGCGCCGGTTAACGGTGCTCAGCAGAACGAGCGCATCCAGGCTCTCTCCGCTTCGTTCTCGGAGGTTTGCTCCAACGCCGATGTTCGCTTCATCGGTGTCGTCGAGCAACTGCTCGCCGCTGAAATCTGGATGACGCAGGTGATTGCAGGCGACGGGGCTCACCCCTCCGCAGAGGGGTATCACGCGCTCGCCGACCTCATCCTGGCTGAGGGCTGGACGGACTGGCTACGCGCCGACGCGCAATGAAGCGCGCGACTCCCGAGCAGCTCGTGCCGGTAGTGCCATGCCGACGCCAGGAGCCCGGTGCTCAACGCCGCGGTGAGGAGATTGATAGTTAGCTCTATCGCGCCGCTGTGGCCCTTGGTGTAGATCCCATGCTCCAAGTCGTAGAGCACGTCGAGCGCGCAAAGATAGACGCCTGCTCCGCCGAGCACCAGCAGCCACATGAGGGCGCTCGGTCGACGGCGGGACAACTGGAGAGCCGCAATGAAGGCTGCTCCCAGTAGCCAGGCGTCTGCGAGCGGGAAGGACTGCTCAAAGGCGATGTACTCCGCGGCGTGATCGCTGGCGACTATGCCGCGGGCAGCGAACCAGGCAACCCAATAGGCGACCAGCAGCACTGAGGTGAAGATCAGTAGCGCCATCACGCGCCGACGCCATACCTCGAAGTCATCGAGGCCGAGCAGGCGAAAGCATCGCAGCGTGCGCGCCTGCGTTGGCTCAGCAGTCAGCGACAAGCTCGTCATCACTTTTGATTGTCGTCCGTAGCAGGACGATGCTGGTGCCGAGTATCCAGGCAAACAGCGTGGCGGGAATCGCAATGATCACTCCTCCCTCAAGCGAGAAGAAACCACTCGCGATCACAAGCGACGCCAGGAGCACGATGTGCGCCAGCGCGGCCACGACCGCAATCCACCCCGTCCAACCAGGCAGGCGGCTGTCGCGGAGCACCTGCCCAGCGTATGAGCCAAGCGCCAGCGCGGTTGGGACTCCGGACATCGCGAGCAGCCCGAATCCGAGGTCGTAGAGCAGCCGGGGATCAGGCGCGTTGGGCGCACGATAGAAGAGCACGAAGGCGACCGTGAAGCCGGCGAGCAGGAGCGTGACGAAGCTGACGAGCCCAACCAGGAAGCACACCGAAAGAACGCTCACGCTGCCAGCCCTCTCCCGCAGCCACAGCCAGACGCCGACACCGAAGGCCAGCAAGAGCCCCACCGCGGCCGTACTGAGGACCATCGCGACGAGCAACGCCGAGCGATGCGCGTCGACGTAGCCCGCGATCTCGCCCGCGCTTGCGCCGGTCCCTGGAAACGTCTGCATTTCATCGACGATCGAGCCGGCGATGCCAAGCGCGATGCTCACCACGCCGGCAACGCCGGCGAGCTTAATCGCCTTGCACGGGGTGCTCCCTGCCTGCTCGCGCGTTGTGATCGCCATGCGCTCCCCCTCCGTGTCGATTGGGGCGGCCACATGCTCCCAGGGGGAGATCGCGCTGTCGATTACCTGCGAGGTAAGTTCCGCAGCGCCTCGGCGGTCGCCGCGTCGGCGGGGAACGTCAACTCGATCGACAGCTCGGAGGTCGTCACCTCGACCGCGGTGCCGAACGTCGCGACCGTGGCAAAGAATGACAGCTCGACACCATCTGGCCCACGCATCCGCATTAGCGGCGTGAGAATCTGCCCGGCCGCCGCCTCGGAGGCCGGATCGTGCTCGTACTCAGGCGCCGGATAGCCTGCCACCTCAGCGAGCAGCACGGCGAGATCCGCGTCCCCGGTGATCGCGACCTGACGCTCAAGCCGCCGGAGGAAATACGCTCGCACCTCGCCCAGGTTGACGGTCCACCGGGCCAATCCCCGTGGATGCAGACCGGCCCGCATCACGTTCACCGGCGGCTGTAGTAGCGCCGGGTCGACCCAGGCGCCGATCGCCGCCATCGCAGAGTTCGCCGCGACCATGTTCCAGCCGCGGTCCACGACGACCGCCGGGTAGGGCTCGTGTCCGGTGAGGATCACGTCGAGCGCCTCCCGAACCGGGGCCATCTCGGGCTCGCGCAGCGAGCGTTCCGGGAACGCCGGGGCATAACCGGCGGCAAGCAGCAGGTGGTTGCGCTCCCGGAACGGAACCTCGAGCCGTTCGGCGAGCAGCAGCACCATCTCGGGGCTCGGGTTGGAGCGGCCGGTCTCCACGAAGCTCAGATGCCGCGCGGAGATGCTGGCATCGAGCGCCAGATCGAGCTGCGTTCGGCCGCGGCGCTCGCGCCACTCGCGCAACAGTGGCCCAACCCGTGGCGAGGCAATGGCGCTGTCCATGCTGCGCCTTATCTAACCAGCCGCGAGTCTCCGGTTCGATTACCTGCCAGGTAAATCATGCGCTGGAGCCGAGCGCTCGAAGCTGCTCGGCGTACCCGTGCGCGACCAGCCGCTCGTCGGTGATCCCGAGGCGCTCGCGCAGCGTCTGGACTAGCGCGTACTCCTCGGCCAGGTCAGAGCCAGGTGGTGCTACCGCCTCGATCTCGATGAAGTTCCCGAGCCGCTCGACGGTGTCGAGGTGGATACGGACCTGGCGCCAGAGGAGGAGCCGCCGGGTCTTGCAGACCACGACGGTTGTGCCGATCGCGGCCGTCAGCGCGGCGCTCAGCGCTTCGGCGTCGTCGACCTCGGCGATGCGATACCGACTCTCGCGGTGCTGCGGCTCACTGGCGCGCTCGAACTGGATCAGATGCGGTCGGCCGGGTTGCTCCTCGCGCAGCTTCAGCCCGCCACGCGGCACCGTGAAATAGGTGTCGCGCTGTCGAATCTCTCCGTGGTCCTGCGCGCCAAGCGTGCGGCAGACCGCCAACGAGGCGGAGGGGTCCGGGTCGCTTGCCTTGCACTCAACGTTTCGCCGCGGCGCGCTCACTTCCCGGATTCTGCCGCTCGTGTCGGGCGACGCCAGCGGCAAACGAGACCTACGGGTCATCTACACACTGCGCGAACGAGCGGCAGCTCACCGCCGCACCATCACTCATCTCGCCCGACCGGCTGCAGGAGCGCCAGTACATCGCGGAGATCTTCCGTATCGAGAACGTGGCTGCGGCTGCCCGAGCGTCAGGTGTGGCGTTCAGCGCGACGACATGCCTGCACGGCGAAAGAGCGGGACGTCCGAGCGCGAGTCGCCAATCGCCGCGACCTGGCTCATCGAAAACCTGTTCTGTGCGCACCACTCCTCAACGAAGCGCACCTTGTCGTGCTCATCGAAGTAGCGGCTGACTGTGCCTGACAGGACCCCGTTGCTCGCCTGCATCTCGGTCCCGCTGACTGCGGCGAACCCATAGCGGTCCCGCAACATCTCAGCCGCGAAGCTCCAGGTAATCGTGCCCAGCAGCAGGCTAGCCCCCGGCAGCGTCGAGCGCTCGGAACGTCTCGGCCATCCCATCAATCCAGTGGCCGTTCGTCAGCACTCGCCAAGCCTCGGCTGTGCTCTTTCCCGCGAGCCATCCAGCGGAAGTATCGGCCACCACGCGATTAGATATCTCGTGTGCATGAAACGCTCGCTCAAGCTCGGTGATCTCCGCTGCCTGCCCGAGCCATTCTGCGAGCAGCAGCGACACGGTCGTGCCGTGCAGCAGAGTCCCGTCGAGATCGAAGACCACGACAGGGAAGGCGGTGTCCGGCATCTCTCCCGCCCCCGGTCGCCTCAGTGCGGCTCGGGAGGAGAGTCGTGCTCGACGCCGAGCGCCCGCTGCATCCACGCGACGTCGTGCCACGCACCGAGCTTCCAGCCGATCCGCCGGTAGACGCCGACCGGCTCGAAGCCCATCGCTTGGTGCAGGCCCGCGCTCGCCTCGTTCGGCAGCGTCATGCCCGCGACGGCCATCAGGTAGCTGCGCGCCGCGAGCCGCTTGAACAGCGCCTCGTATAGCGCGCGACCCGAGCCGGTGCGTCGCCGGCCTTGCTCTACGTAGACGCTGACCTCGCACGAGAAGCGGTAGGCCGCTCGCTTCTGGTGCGGCCCGCCGTACGCGTAGCCGACGACGCGGTCGTCGTCTTCGTGAACGATCCATGCGTGCGTGCGCGTCGCCGCCGCGATGCGTTCGGCCATCTGCTCGGGCGTCGGCGGCTCGCCCTCGAAGCTGACGGCCGTCTCGCGCACGTACGGCGCGTAGATCGCCGCGCACGCCGGCGCGTCGTCCTCGCTCGCCTGCGCCGCGCGCTGCGCTCTGCCGGAGCCGAGGGACTGTTGGCGAACGTCCGCGGCGTCGGGTACCGCCTCGCGCCGGACGGGCGGATCGAGCACGCCGACCGACCCGCCAAATGAGCCCGGCAACGCGGCGACCGCGCCCTTCCGATCCTCGCACGCTGGCGCGTGCAGTCGGGGCGGGACACGGCTCGCACCGGGCGGGCCGGCACGCCCGAAGGAGACCGATGAGCGCCACCACCGCACCCCAGCGAGTGACGCAGCAAAGCGCACCGGCCAACCTCGGCGGCTACGTCGCCATCGACGGGGAGCCGCGCGAGCTTGTCGCCGTGCCCGCCGGCACCGCGACCACGCTCGTCGTCGACCGTCTCCTCGACACACACGCAGACGACCGCCTGATCGCACACCTCGCCGCCGATGAGCCTCCCGAGAACGCTCAGATCGTCTGCGAGCTTTACCTCGCGGATGACTCGCGCGGGCGCTGTCGCCGCGTCACTTCCGAGGACTTCGCCTCGACCGCTTCGCGACCGCCCCGCGAGCCCCGTCAGCTCGAGCACGAAGAAGCCGACGACGGGCCGCTCTGCGACCGAGCGGGGCGCTGCTACCGGCTGACCACGGTCTCCGATGACAGCGCCCTCGCTTCGCTTCGCTGGATCTGCTCCTCGGACTCCGCATCCCAGGTCGAGGACTTCGAGATCCTGACCTTGCGTGAGGTGATCGGTCGGCTCGAACGCTACGAGCCCATCCGCACGATGACCGTCGACGCGCTTGCGCGACACGGCGAGAACAGCGATCTCTCGACCTGCCAGCTGCGCGACGAGCTGACCCGCGTACTCGCAAGTCCGATCGTGCTGAATCGTCGACTGCGCGAAGCCGTCGCGCGGGAGGTCGGATACGGAGTGAGCCTTAGCGTGATCGCGTTGCGCTGCAAGCGCGTCAAGCGGGACGCGCGCGGCCACATCAGCGGTGATACGAGCTGGCTCGCTCGCCGCATCGGGCAAATGCCCGAGGGCGGCCGGCGAACGACCCCTTGGATTCACAGCGACACGCTGGCGCTGATCGCTCGCGAGGGCCTTTGCCGCGAGCCGCGCGAGCTCGAAGCGGCCTAGTCCTGGCCTAGTCCCACGCAGCCGCGCATGGACGGAAGCCAGCCGTCGCACACCGACAGCACTCGGACACCAACACAGAGAGGATCAGCGATGAGCACGACGGGCGCAGAAGCAGACAGAGACGAGCCTTGGGCCCACGGCTACACCATCCGCGAGATCGAAGCGATGGATCGCTTCGAGGCGTTCGAGGCGGGCGTGACCGCCGGCGAGAGCCAAGCACGCGAGCAGCTCACGGGGTGGGTCCTGCTCGTCGGCGACCCGCGCGGCGGCTTCGACGTCATCGGTCCATTCCCGAGCCAAGAGGCAGCCGAGGCACACGCGTCGCGGTGGGAGGACACCGATTGGTGGCCGATGGAGCTTCACCGGCGCGCCGACGGCGAGGATAGGGAGCGCGTCGTCACTTGAAGTTCTAGCTGGCGCGCTGAGGTCGCCGCGTAGCCCCAAGAGCCACCGCCGTCGGCTCGGCGCCCGATGCCGCCCGCACGACTTCGCTTGGCGGGTGGCCCTCGTGTGGGCTCGCGCCCACTCCCACTGGACCCGAGCGTGCCGCTACGTCAGCGAGCGGCGACCGCCGACGCTCGCCTCAACACCAACACAGCAGCTAGCGGACGCGGGCTGCGCCCGCTGTAACCGAGCCTCCTGCGTCGGCTCTCTCATCGTTCCCGGCGCCGTACTGCGCCGGCCGTGCAGCCCTCCGGGCTTCTCGCTCGCGGCTCGCTGACGCTCTCCGACTCACGCGGCCGGCGCACAGCGCCAAGCCCGGACAGACTAGATGCACGCCCCAGCGGGGGCTGTGGCAGCGCTGTGCAATCCGTTGGCCGCTCGAGCTCGGTTGTGGTCTGTAGGGGTTGTGATGACCGCAGCCAGCATCGGCTCCGCAAAGGGTGGCGGCTACGCCCGCTACCTGGAGTCAAAGACCGTCGAGCCCGAGCGCGGGGACTACTACCTCAGCCCCGACGGCGAGCCCGCCCAGGCGCCCGGGCGCTGGCTGGCCTCGCCCGACACGCTCGCGCGCCTGGGCATCGAGGGGGCGAGCGTCGACGGCCCCGAGTTCATCGCGCTGATGGAGGGTCGTCACCCTCGAACCGGCGCCTGGCTTCGGCCCGAGGGCGCCGGCGGCGGACGCGGCGGCGGGATCGACCTGACGTTCAGCGCGCCCAAGTCGGTGTCCGCCGTTTGGGCGCTCGGCGAAGCGGCCCAGCGCCGCGACATCGAGGCTGCGCACGCCGCCGCGGTCACTCAGGCGATCGCCCACCTGACCGAGAACGTAGCGACGGTGCGCCGCCGCTACGACGGTCAGGTCGTCGAGGAGAACGCCGTCGACCTGCTCGCCGCCGAGTACCGGCACACGACCGCCCGCGGCGTGATGGAAGGCGACGTGCCCGACCCGCAGCTGCACAGTCACGTCGTCGTCACCAGCGCGATCCGCGAGGACGGGCGCTTGGTCGCCGTCGCCTCGCGGCCGATATTCCGCGCGGCGCGCGAGGTCGGCGCCTACTACCGCTCGGCGCTCGCGCACGAGCTGGGCCAGCGCGGCTATGCGATCGAGCGCGCCACCGGCAAGCAGGGCCGCTACTTCGAGATCGCCGGGGTGCCGCGCGGCCTGCTCGACGCCTTCTCGGCGCGCAGCCGCGAGGTCGCCCAAGCCGCCGAGCGCTTCCGCGCGAAATGGGGGAGGGCACCCGAGCGCGGCGAGCTGCGCGCGCTGAAGCTCGAGAACCGTAAGGCCAAGGTGCTCGTCACGAAGACCGATCTACAGCGCGCGTGGAGCGACACCGCGGCGTGCAACGACTTCGACGGACACCCGTCGATTGCAGAGGCCGACGTCTCGCCGTTGCCAGAGGCACCGCTTGAGGATCGCGTCGAGCAGCGCCTGACCGAGCGCGCGGCGACATTCGAGGCCGGGGAGCTGCGCGCTGTGCTGCTCGAGCAGTCCGTCGGCCAGCTCGCGCCGCATGAGGCACTGGCCGTCTCCAAGGCGATGATCGCCGAGCGACGCGTGCTGCCACTTCAGGGTGGGCTGATGACGACGCTCGCCGTCCGCGCTTCAGAGCAAGCGATCGAGCGGCGCTTCTCGGAGCTCGCCCTCGACGCGGGGCGCGACGTCGGCGGGCACGCACGCCGAGTCGCCGGCGATCGGCTGGCCGAGCGCATCGGCGGCCGACTCTCAGACGAGCAGGTCCACGCTCTGAAAGTCATCACCGGCCCGGAGCGCGGCGCGGTCCTCGTCGGCCCGGCCGGCACCGGCAAGGGCGTGGTGATCGACGCGGCGGCCAGGGCCGAGCAGCTGACCGGCCACGACACTTTCGGCGTCGCCGTCTCGGGATCGACCGCGCAGCGCTTGGGGCAGGACAGCCCAGCGCTCGCCGGTCAGACGCTCACGCTCGACGCGCTCGTGGCGAGGGCCGAGCGAGGGCAGCTCGCGGTCGACGCGCACACGACGATCTACTTCGACGAGGCCGGGATGGCCGACACCGATCGCCTGGGCCGGCTCACCGAGCTGGTCGCCGAGCGCGGATCAAAGCTCGTCGCGATCGGCGACGCCGCGCAACTTCCCTCGATCGGCGCCGGCGGCATGTTCGAGCGGCTGTCTGAGATCGCGCCGAGCGCCGAGCTCTCGAACATCAGGCGCACTCTCGATCGCGCCGAACAGCGCGCGTGGGCGGACCTGCGCGCCGGACGCTCCGACAAGGCGATGGCGCACTACTACCGCGAGGGCCGCCTGCACATGGCAGACACGCGGGACGAGGCGGTCGAGCGGGCGGTCGGAAACTGGGCGAAATTGACCGAGGCGCACCCGATCGCCGAGGTCGCGCTGATCTCCGATGCCTCCAACCAGGAGATCCACCGGCTGAACGCCCGCGCGCAGCACTACCGCTCAGAGCGTGGCGAGCTGGGCGAGCTAGAAGTCGAGGTTCCCGGCGTCCACTATGGCGTGCGCCAGGGCGATCGGGTGACGCTGATCGACCAGCACCGCGAGCCCGGGGTGCAGCGCATCGAGAACGGCTCGCGCGGTGAGGTGCTGGACATCAGCGCCGCCGGCGAGGTTCTGGTCGAGTTCGACGTAACCGGCCAGCAGCGGACGTTGGCCGGCGAGGAGCTTGCCGGGCTGCGCCTCGGCTACGCCCAACACATCCACCGCGCCCAGGGTGCGACGGTGACGCGCACGCTCGTCGTCAGCGGCGGCTGGCAGACCAGCAAGGAGCCCGCCTACGTCGAGGCGTCACGCGCGCGGCGCGGGACCGACTGGTATGTCTCGCGCGAGGACCTCGGCTTCGAAGGTCACGACGCAGAGCGGATCGCGCGCCTGGCGCAGGGCATGAGCCGAAGCCACGCGCAGACGCCATCGCTGGCCTACCCCGAGCCGCCCGACTCCGATCACGGGCTGCGGCTTACGCGGACGATCGCGCCGGAGCGAACACGACTGCCCAGCTTCGCCCGCGTCCTTCAGCGCATGCTCAAACCACCGACGCCGGAGAGAGAACGATGAGCGACAGCCACAAGTACCAAGTAGTCCTGCCCCGGCCCGCGGCGACGCAGCTCGACGAGCTCGCCCGCGGCTCGGGTGAGAAGCCCTCCACACTGGCCGCGCAGCTGATCCGTCACGGCCTCGCCCAAGCCGCCAAGGACGGGAAGCTGCGCCCGCTGCGCCAAGCGCCGGTGATCGTCGGTGCCGGCGCCAGCGGTGAGCGAGCCCCCTGGCTTGAGCCGTGGGGCGGAGACGGCGACTGGCGCGCTGAGATGTGGGGGCAGATCGTCGCGCTGCACGGCCGCTACCCCAGAGCCCTCGCGCCGCTGAAGGAGCAATGGTGGACAGACGCCCAGCACACCGACACGCTCTGCGCCCTGGCCTGCTGGCGAGCGCAGATCGACGAGTCAAGCGTCGACCCGCGCGAGGAGCTTTCCTTCCAGGCACAGCTGATCGAGTTCAGCCACCTGCTGCGCCAAGAGGGCGGCGGCGTGGCGAAGGCGTGGAAGCCCGGCGCGCCGCCGGATGAGTGGACGCGCGACTAGGGCACGAGCGCTGAATGACATCCGCGCGTGCAACGCTTGGGGGGTGAGCGAGACCCCGATCGCACCCGTGACGTGCGCTGGCTGCGGTATCGCTCGCCCACCGGGGCTCGGGACGGGCGAGCTCGAGCGAACGCCGTGCCCGGAGTGCGGGGCGGTCGCGATCAGCATGGTCAGGTTCGCCAGCGATCAGATCACGATCCGCGAGACGACGGACGTCAAGCTGCGTCGCGCCGGACGACAGAAGCCGGTGATGACGCAGAGGATCGGCGCCTCGCAGTCAGCTGACGGCACCTGGGCGCACGTCGAGCAGGTCGTCGATCGCGAGGCGGGGCGCTACCGCAAGAAGGTGGTGCTCGAGGACGGCACCGTCGTCAAGGACTACGACGGGCCGCTCGATCGCGGGCACGGCGATCCGCGCGGCTGGCCGACGGGCTCTGAGGGCTGAGCGCTACTGCTGACACAGGCAGCAGACGTCGAAGTCAAAGACGCTCGCGCCCTGTCGTTTCCAATACTGCTCGACGTGCGGGGCGAAGCCCGGCGTGATCACTCGCCCGATCGGCAGGATCGCCGCGACCGTCGCGCCGGCGTTGTTTAGCGCCGAGGCGGCGCTCTGCGCCCGCGCGCCCGAGGTGAACGTGTCGTCGATCAACAGGATGTGCTCGCCGTCGAGCTCCCTGATCGGCTCAAAGCCCTCGTCGCTTGCGAGCACATGCGTCATCGGCTGCTCGCCGCGTCGCAGCAGCGCCTGGTATTCGTCGCGAATGTCCGGCAGCAGTTTGATCGCGCGGACCAGGGGGTGCTCGCCCTCGCGCTCGGTCGAGGAGGGGACCGAGGTGATGAGATCCCATCGGCCGCCGGCTGCCTCTGCGATGCAGTCGCCGTGGAGCTGCAGGAAGTAGCCGAGGATCGCCGCGGTCTTGATCATAAAGCTGCGCGACATCTCAGATGGCTCGCCCTTGTAGTGGCGTAGCTGGTGGTGGAGCTGGTGGCCTACCTCGTACAGGCTGATCGGCACGATCAGCGGGCAGGGCTCAGAGAGCTGCGCTTCAACCTGTGAGCAGCTCCAGCACGTCGACCATCCGGGGCTCGGGCAGCCGTGGCAGCGATTACACACGCCCTCACCGACCGCCGGAACGGTCCTACATATGGACGCAAGCGGAAGCGCGACTTCACGAACGGTCGCCACGCCAGCGAGCCTAGAACAGCTGTAGCTCTGTGACCGGCTCGCGCTCGGCCTCAAGCGCCGCCACAACATCCTCCACGCTGGAGACGACACTCGCGCCGCGGCGATTTCTGTATCGCTGCGCCCACTCCTCTTGGAGCACCAGGCTCTCGACAAGGAACAGGCGCTTGCCGTGCTCCAACGCCAGTCGAGCTTGCATCTTGGCTCCGCTG
>DATHGU010000152.1:0-7396 GCA_035317495.1 Solirubrobacteraceae bacterium | reverse complement strand
GCCCTCGAGCGCGTCGACGTGGTGGCGGATCAGCTTCTCCGGCGTTTTCTCGGCGACCTCTGCGATGTCGACGCCACCCTCGGTGCTGAACATCACCAGCGGCTGCTTCGCCGAGCGGTCGAGCAGCACCGATGCGTAGTACTCCGAGGCGATGTCCGAGGCGTGCTCGATCCACAGCGTGCGAACGACGTGCCCCTTGATGTCCATCCCGAGGATGTTGCCGGCGTGCTCGCGCGCCTCGCTCTCGTTGGCGGCCAGCTTGACGCCGCCGGCCTTGCCGCGCCCGCCGATCAGCACCTGGGCCTTGACGACGGCCGGATAGCCGACCTCGTCGGCGGCGATCAGCGCGTCCTCCACCGTGCTCACCGCCTTACCCGAGGACACCTTCAATCCGTGACGGGCGAACAGCTGCTTGCCCTGGTACTCCAACAGGTCCATTGCGGCGCGGGACTCTAACGCAAACCGGGGTAGCCGCGCTGAGGAGCCCCCGCGCGGCATAATGCCCGCCGATGCCAATACCGAAAAACGTCACATTTGTCACATTTGACGCGTACGGCACGCTGATCGACTGGGAGACAGGGATCTACGAAGCGTTCGCCAAAGAGGCGCAGCGGGACGGATTCGAGATCGACCGGGGCGTGCTCATACCGCTCTTCCACGAGATCTCGCGCGAAATCGAGGGCGGCTCCTACGAGCTGTACGCAGAGGTCCTCAGGCGCACCGCGATCGAGATCGCCAAACGCCTCGAGTGGTCGCTGGAGCCCTCGCGCTCGGGCTTCCTGCCCGACTCCGTGCAGAAATGGAAGCCCTTCCGCGAGACCAACACGCAGCTGGCGAAGCTCGCCAAGAAATACAAGCTCGGCCTGCTCTCGAACATCGACGACAAGCTGCTCGGGCAGACGCGCCGGCACATCCCGATCGACTTCGACCTGGTCGTGACCGCCCAGCAGGTGCGCTCGTACAAGCCCGAACCGGCCCACTTCACCGAGTGCGCCCGGCGCATCGGCGGCAAGCGCGGGTGGGTGCACGTGGCGGCCAGCCACTACCACGACGTCGCGCCGTGCGTCAAAGCGCGCGTGCCGGTCATCTGGGTCAACCGCAACAAGGAGACGCTCGACTCCTCGCAGAAGAAGCCGACCGCCGAGGTGCCCAACCTGCGCGAGGCCGCCAAGCTGCTCGGCATCACCTAGACGGCCGCGCGACCGTGAAGGCCATCTCGCTCCACCGCGACGTGATCGTCATCACGAGTCAGCTGCTGCAGGTGAACTGCGCGATCGTGCGCGCGGGAGAGGAGGCTTTCGTGATCGACTCGCCCGTGCTGCCCGAAGAGCTCGAGCTGCTGCCCTCGCTCCTCGAGCAGGCGGCCTTTCCCGCGCCTCGCGGCCTGCTCGCGACGCACGCCGACTGGGACCACCTGCTTGGCCCGCTGGCGTTTCCGGGGGCCACGCTCGGATGCGCCGAGAGCAGCGCCGCGCGCCTGCGTGCCGAGCCCGGCGCGGCGCAGCGCGCGCTACGGGACTTCGATGAAGAGCTCTATCTCAGCCGCCGCCGTCCGCTGTCGCTCGGATCGGTCCAGCCGCTCGCCGTTCCCGGCCATTGCGCGATCGGCGGGGCCGAGCTGGAGCTGCACCCGACGGACGGGCACACGGCCGACGGAATGGCCGTTTGGATCCCCTGGGCTCATGTGCTCGTGGCCGGAGACTACCTCTCGCCGATCGAGCTGCCCGCGCTGAACGCCGGCGAGCGGATCGACGCCTACCTCGCGACGCTCGAGCGGCTGCGCCCGCTGCTCGCGCTGGCCGAGCATGTCGTGCCGGGCCATGGGCCGGCGCTCGACGGCGCGCGGGCGACGGCTGTCCTCGACGAGGACGCGGCCTATCTTCACGCCCTGCGCGAGCGCCGCGCCGCGGCCGAGCTGCCCGCCGGGCGCCGCTCCAAGGCGCAGCGCGAGCTGCACGCCGAGAACATCAGGCAGCTGGCGGCCTGAGCCGCTCGTAGCCCGCGGCTTGAGCACTCGCGGCCGGCAGGCTGCGCCGCTACTCGGCCGACGCGGGCGAGGTGATCGTCGCGATCGGCGCGCCGGCCTGGATCGGTTCGCCCTCCGCGATCGGCAGCTCGGCGATCGTGCCGGCCTTGTGCGCGGTTATCTCGTTCTCCATCTTCATTGCCTCGATGATGACCAGCAGCTGGCCCTCCTGCACCGTGTCTCCCTGCTTGACCAGCACCTTCCAGATGTTCCCCTGCAGGGGGGAGGGCAGCGTGTCCGGGCCGCCTGCGCTCGTCGACGACGGCCCGCTCGAGGACGCGCGCCGGCTGCGCTTGGGGGCGCCCCCGGCGCCTGCCGGCGCCGCGCCGTTGGCGGCGCTCGAGTTCGCGCCCCCGCCTGCGAAGGGCGGGCCGAGCACGCGCACGTCGAACCGCTTGCCGGAGACCTCGACGGAATAGCTCTGCTCGACCTCCTGCTCGGCGTCCTCGCCGTCGTCGGCCGCGGGAGTGGGGGCGGGGAAGGCAAGCGTCTTCAGCCATTTCTTGTCCTCCAGCAGGTCCCTGCAAGTCTCGCCCTTCGCCCACTGCTCGCTCGCGAGCAGCGCCTGGTGGAAGGGGATCAGCGTCTTGAGCCCCTCGATCTCGAATTCCTGCAGCGCCCGAAGCATCCGCGTAGTGGCCTGCTCGCGGTCGGCGTCCCACACGATCAGCTTGGCGACCATCGGGTCGTACATCGGCGACACTTCGCTCCCGGCCTCGACCCCCGAGTCCACGCGCACGCCGGGACCGCTCGGCTCGCGGTAGGCGCCGATCTTGCCCGGTGCCGGCGCGAAGCTCTTGGAGGCGTCCTCGGCGTTGATGCGGCACTCGATCGCGTGCCCGCGCAGCTCGACGTCCGCCTGCGCGTAGGACAGTTCCTCGCCCGCCGCGGCGCGTATGCCCTCCTTGACGATGTCGATACCGGTCGTCATCTCGGTCACGCAGTGCTCGACCTGCACGCGCGTGTTCATCTCCAGGAAGAAGTACTCGGGCTCCGCGCCCTCGGCGGCCGAGAACAGGCCCTCGATCGTCCCCGCGCCGACGTAGTCGACGGCCTTCGCGGCGTTCACGCCGATCTGCCCGATGCGCTCTCGCATCTGCGGGTCGACGACCCACGCGGGCGCCGGCGACTCCTCGATCACCTTCTGGTGACGCCGCTGGATCGAGCAGTCGCGCTCGCCGAGGTGAATCACGTTGCCCAGGCGATCGGCCAGCACCTGCACCTCGACATGGCGCGGGTCGTGCAGGTAGCGCTCCAGATACACCGTCGGATCGGAGAAGAACTTCTCGCCTTCGCGGCTGGAGCCCTCGAAGGCGTCCTCGAGCTCGTCCTCGGACAGCGCGACGCGAAAGCCCTTGCCGCCGCCCCCGCCGGCGGCCTTCACGGCAACGGGGAAGCCGATCTCCTTCTTGGCGATCTTCCGCGCCTCGGCGACGCTCGCGACGGGCTCGGTCGTCCCCGGCACGATCGGAACGCCCGCCGCCTGCATCAGCTCGCGCGCGTGCGTCTTCGACCCCATCGCCTCGATCGCGCTCGCCGGAGGCCCGATGAACACAACCCCCGCGTCCTCGCAGGCCTGCGCGAACGGAGCGTTCTCGGCGAGGAAGCCGTAGCCGGGGTGGATCGCCTCGGCGCCGGAGCGCGCGGCGACATCGAGGATCTTCTCGACGCTCAGGTAGTTCTCGGCGGCCGGACCGTCGCCCAGGTTGTACGCCTCGCCGGCGCGCTTGACGTGCGGCGCGTCGCGATCGAGCTCCGAGTACACCGCCACGCTCGCGACGCCCAACTCGTCGAGCGCGCGCACGATGCGGACCGCGATCTCGCCGCGATTGGCTACCAGTACCTTGCTGAACATCGGCCGCGGAAGCTTAGCGTCCGGCTCGCAGCCGCCGGTGGGCGATCACGCCGGGAGCACGGCTCGTCAGGCGGCCCCGGCGGCGATCACGCGGCCCCGGCGGCGATCAAGCCCGCGCCGACCGTCTCATTGCTCGACTCGTCGATCAGGATGAAGCTGCCCGTGCGACGGTTGCTCGTGTATGCGTCGAACGCCAACGGCACGCTCGTGCGCAGGTGCACGCGACCGATGTCGTTGAGCGCCAGCTCGGCGGGCTGGTCCGAGCCGTCCGCCGCGCCGGAGCGTTGCAGGGTGTGCACGTCCACCAGGTTCTCGATCCGATCGACGATCGCCGTGGCGCTGCGCGAGGTCTGCTTGAGCACATAGCGCCCACCGACGCGCAGGGGATGTTCCGCCATCCAGCAGATGTCCGCCTGCAGCTCCCGCGCGACCGCCGCCGCCTCCTCCGGGCGGCAGATCAGCTCGCCGCGCGAGACGTCCAGCTCGTCCTCCAGGCGCAGGGTCAGCGACATCGGTGCCATCGCCTCCTCCAGCTCGCCGTCGTAGGTGTCGATCGCCGCGATCCGCGTGCGGCCGCCCCCCGGCAGCACCTCCACCTCGTCACCGCGCCGCAACGCGCCGCTGGCCAGCTGCCCGGCGTAGCCGCGGTAGTCGGGGTCGGCCGCGCCAGCGCCCGCCGGTGCGTCGCGATCGACGCCGACGGGAAGGCCTGCTCCCGGCCGGATGACCCACTGCACGGGGAAGCGTGCGGGCCGGTCGTACGGGTGGTCGTAGGCGACCTCCACCTGCTCGAGGATCTCCAGCAGTGCCGCGCCCTCGTACCAGTCCATCCGCGGCGAGCGCGCGACGACGTTGTCGCCGTCCAGGGCGGAGATCGGGATGTAGGAGATCACAGGACGCGGGCTTGCGTGCTCGGCGCCCGCAGAGTGGATGCCCGGGCCGCGGCTCAGCCTCGCCGCGAATCCTTCGAACTCGGCCGCGAGCTCGTCGAAGCGCTCCTGGGAGTAGTCGACCAGATCCATCTTGTTGATCGCCACGACCATCCGCGGGATTCCCAGCAGCGCGCTGATGAACGCGTGACGCTTGGACTGCTCGGTGACGCCCCGGCGGGCGTCGATTAGCACGACGGCCAGATCGGCGGTTGACGCGCCCGTGACCATGTTGCGCGTGTACTGCTGATGCCCGGGGCAGTCGGCGATGATGAAGCGCCGACCACCGGCCAAGCCGGCGGTGCCCGCCGTCGCGAAGTAGCGGTAGGCCACGTCGATCGTGATCCCCTGCTCGCGCTCCGCGCGCAGGCCGTCCGTGAGCAGCGCCAGATCGAGTGCGCCGGCGCCGCCACGCCGCTCGCTCGCCTCCGTGACGTGCTCCAGCTGGTCCTCGAACACCTGCTTGGAGTCGTACAGCAGCCTGCCGATCAGCGTGCTCTTGCCGTCGTCGACGGCCCCCGCCGTCGTGAAGCGCAACAGGTCCAGTGTCACTGCGCGACCTGCCCGCACGACGCACGCAATCCCGCGCGAAGCGCGACCATCAAGATGATCCCCTGCATCAGAAGTAGCCGGCCTTCTTGCGGTCCTCCATCGCGGCCTCTGAGACCTTGTCATCCGCCCGTGTCTCGCCGCGCTCGGTTACCTTCGTGGCGGCGATCTCGACGACGACCTCCTCGAGCGTCCTGGCCTGCGAGAGCACGCCGCCGGTGCAGCTCATGTCGCCGACCGTTCGGTAGCGCACGGTCTCGGAGAAGACGTGCTCGCCGTCGATCAGCTCGGTGCCCTCGCGCCAGGCGTACAGCATGCCGTCGCGATTGAACACCTCGCGCTCGTGCGAGAAGTAGATCGAGGGCACCTCCAGCTGCTCGGAGTCGATGTACTCCCACACGTCGAGCTCCGTCCAGTTGGAGATCGGGAACACGCGCACGTTCTCGCCCTTCTTGATGCGCCCGTTGTACAGGTTCCACAGCTCCGGGCGCTGGTTCTTGGGATCCCACTGGCCGAAGTCGTCGCGGAAGGAGAACACGCGCTCCTTGGCACGAGCGCGCTCCTCGTCGCGTCGCGCCCCGCCGAACGCGGCGTCGAAGCCGTGCTCGGCGATCGCGTCGAGCAGCGTGACCGTCTGCAGCTGGTTGCGCGAGGCGCGCGGTCCCGTCTCCTCGACGACGCGGCCCTTGTCGATCGACTCCTGGACGCTGGCCACGATCAGCCGCTCGCCGAGCTCCGCCACGCGGCGGTCGCGGAACTCGATCACCTCTCCGAAGTTGTGCCCCGTGTCGACGTGCATCAGCGGGAACGGGAACGGCGCCGGGCGGAAGGCCTTCTCGGCCAGGCGCAGCAGCACGATCGAGTCCTTGCCGCCGCTGAACAGCAGCACCGGCTTCTCGAATTCGGCGGCGACCTCGCGCATCACGTGGATCGCCTCCGACTCGAGCGCCCGCAAGTGGCTGAGCTGTGGGCGGGTCGCCGTGCTCATGTCAGGAAGGATCGACCAGCTCTATGTGTATGCCGCACTCGGTCTTGTCGGTGCCCGCCCAGCGGCCGTCGCGGCCGCTGCCGGGCTGCGTGCACGGGGCGCAGCCGATCGACTGGTAGCCCTGATCGTGCAGTCGGTTGTATGGGAGGTCGCGCTCGTGGATCCGCCGCCACAGGTCCTTTTCGCTCCAGTGCGCCAGCGGGTTGTACTTCCACAGGCCGCGTGTCTCGTCGCGTTCGATCAGCTCGGCGGCGGCGCGCGTCGGGCCCTGCTCGCGGCGGATGCCCGTGATCCAGCCCTGTGCGCCATCCAGCGCGCGCTCCAACGCGGCGACCTTGGCGGCCGAGCAGCAGTGCTCGGGGCCGCTCCACGGCTCGCCTGGGCTGCTCGCGTCGAACACCTCGATCTTCACGCCGTAGCACTGCTCGAAGGCGCGCCAGGTCTTCATCGTCTCCTCGAACAGCACGCCGGTGTCGATCGTCAGGATGCGCACCGCGCGGCCCGTTCCCTGGTCGAGTCGCAACAGCTCGTCGAGCAGCACCGACTCCTCCTTCTGGAAGGAGCACAGCAGCACTGCCTGCTCGCCGTGGCGCGCGGCCTCGCGCAGCGTGTGCGTCAAGCTGGGCGCGGGGTCGAAGTTTGAGGTGGTGGGTGCCATCGGGCTATCTAGTGGGGTCATCTGAGCGATTCCCGTTCTGAGCATTGCATGTGATCTGATCTATACAGCGCACTCGCCCTCGCCGCGAATGACTTCGAAGGGAACATCCCGCTTCCAGTCGATGAACGTGTTCATCGTCTCCAACCCGAAATCGACCGGCATCGAGAGATCCTTGACCTGTGCCTCGAGCTCTGCCGCGCCGACGCGCGCCAGGTACTCGTTCCACTCCTCGCCGTCATGGCGGTCGGCCTCGTACCGCCTGATCCAGCGCTCGATCGCCTCCGGTACGCGCTTAGACGGCAGGCGCAGCTTCAGGCGCGTGCCGAACGCGACGTCGCCGCCTTCGAACACCCCCCCGATGATCGGGATGTAGGCGGGGATCGTGTGCTCG
>DATHGU010000151.1:0-2994 GCA_035317495.1 Solirubrobacteraceae bacterium | reverse complement strand
AAGCTACGAGCAAATAAGGAACCGAGTCTCCCGCGACGCCCGCCAGGGCTCCGCCCACGGCGGGACCGATCAGCGCGCCGATCCCCCAGCAGGCATTCATCAGGCCGAAGGCGAGACCCTGCGCCACGCCTGCCCGCTCGGCGCCGTGCGAGATCAGCGCCAGAGCGGGTGTATAGAAGGCGCCGTAGGCGACACCGGCGGCGAGGACGAGCGGCGCGATTAGCGCCGGCTGCGTCGTTGCGGCTAGGGCGACCGAGACGGCGACCGAGCCAATCAGCGCAGCGCGCACCGGCCGCAGCCGGCCATAACGGTCGGTCAGCCGGCCGAGCATCGGGTTCAAGACCGTCTCGAGTGCCGTCGTGGCGACGAAGAGCGCGCCGATCGCGATCGTCCCCCAGCCGTGTCGATTGAGCTGGAGCGGGACGAGCACGATCAGGACCCCGAAGAGGAGCGCCGGCAGCGTGATCAGCCAAAGCCCGGCCAACAGCGGTCGATCTCGAATCGCCAGCAACCCAGCCCGGAACGCCTGCAGCTCCGGTGCGACCCCTGCAGTCCTTGCGGCCAAGGCGAGAAGGGCTGCGCCCAAGGCGGCCACGCCGAGAAAGGCCGCTCGTGTCCCGATGAAGCCGGCGAGTACACCGAGCACCGGCCCAAGGAGCGCTCCGAATACGGCTGCTCCCATCGCCGTGCCGAGCAGCTCGCCACGCCGTTCGCGTGGTGCCCGAGCGATCAGCCAGGCGAGCCCGCCGGCCCACGAGAAGGCGCTGCCGATGCCCTGGAAGAATCGAGAGATCCCCAGCGTCGACACGTCTCCGGCGAGCGCAAAGCCGAGGCTCGCGGCGGTCATCAGGGCCAGCCCGACGAGAACCGTGCGCTTGGGGCTCAGGCGCGTGGTGGCGAACCCGGCTGGAATCGCGCCGAGCAGAGTCCCGGCCGCATACGTCGAGATGAAGACGCCGGCCCCTGCTTTCGACAGGTTGTACTTGTCCGCGATGTGCGGAAGCAACGGGATCAGCGCCGTGAAGAACATCGTGTCCACTGCGACGACCACGCTGACGAGCACGAGCAAACGGCGCATACCGCCGACGCTACCAACGTCGAGTTGCGTTACGGTGCCGCGGATGAGTACCGCGACGATGCAAACCAACCACGGCGCGATCGAGCTGGAGCTCTTCGACGAGGATGCGCCGAAGACGGTCGAGAACTTCCGAAAGCTCGCCGCGGACGGCTTCTACGACGGCGTCATCTTCCACCGCGTGATCAAGGACTTCATGATCCAGGGCGGAGACCCCACCGGGACTGGGACAGGCGGCCCGGGCTACACGTTCGAGGACGAGTTCAACGACCACAAGGTCGAGCGTGGGGCGCTGGCGATGGCCAACGCCGGCCCGAACACGAATGGCAGCCAGTTCTTCATCGTCACTACCGATGCGGCTCCATGGCTGGACGGCAAGCACACGGTCTTCGCGCGTGTGACGAGCGGCATGGACGCGGTCGACTCGATCGAAGGTACGGACACGGACGCAGCTGACAAGCCCAGCGCGGACGTTGTGATCGAGCGGATCACGCTCGACTCGTAAAGCCTTCGTAACTCCTTTGTGACAGTTCGTACGACCGGCTAACCCCGGCAGCGGGGTTACGTCTAACTGTTCTCGGAAAGGTCAACAGACCAGGGCCCGCCCTCTGTGCCGCAGCGCAGGCCGCGCCCGCCGCCGCCACTTTCACGTCAACCACCCGGGGGTTCCCTCATGTCTGTAAACAAACGCTGGTTGTTGCTGTTAATGAGCGCGTTCGCGCTGACCGCCGGAGTGGCTTGGGCTGGCCCGCCGCTCCAGGGGTCGAAGGTTCTCATGCACGCCGCCGGGCAGGTACGGCTCGCGCGAATGCAGAGGCACGTGAACCCAAGGCTGATCAGCCATTACCGCGGCCAAACCTGGCGCTGGCAGAGTCTGATGGGCTCTCCGAGAACGCATCGTCCAACCAGGCCGAGCACCAGACGGGTCCTAAGCCTCTGGGTTGCCGCGGCCGGCCGCGCCTACCTGAGGGCGATTCAGCCGCCGCACAAGAGCGCCTGGCTCTGCATTCACCGCTATGAGGGCTCCTGGAGCGACTCGGGCGATCCGTACTGGGGCGGCTTGCAGATGGACCGCGGCTTCATGTCCGGGTACGCGCCGCGCTATCTGCTGAGCCGGGGGTTGGCCAATCACTGGTCGCCGCTCGAGCAGATGTGGGTCGCCGAGCGCGCCTTTCGCAGCGGCCGTGGGTTTTACGCGTGGCCGAATACCGCGAGGTTTTGTGGATTGATCTGAGCGGTTTAGGTGACAATACGGTCATGCCCGACGAGCAGATTCGAGCGTTGCTGCAAAAAGGGGAGGAGGATGGCTGCCTCAACCTCTCCCAATTCAGCGAGTTCGTTCAGGAGCACGAGTTGGACGCGGGGCGGCTATCCCAGCTCTACGACGAGCTCGAGACACGCGGCATCGAGCTGACCGACGACTGCGCGCGTATCGAGGGGGAGCCAACCTTCGTGAACGGCGACCTCGCCGTCGCCACGACCGACGCGCTGCAACTGTTCCTGAACGAAGCAGCGAAGTGGCCTCTCTTGACCGCGGACGAGGAGGTCGAGCTCGCGAAGCGGATCGAGCGCGGCGATCATGCGGCGAAGGAGCGGATGATCAACTCGAACCTCCGACTCGTGGTCTCGATCGCGAAGCGCTACCAGGGCCACGAGCTGCACCTGCTCGACCTGATCCAGGAAGGGATCATCGGCCTGATCCGCGCGGCCGAGAAATTCGACTGGCGGCGCGGGTTCAAGTTCTCGACCTACGCGACGTGGTGGATCCGCCAGGCGGTTCAGCGCGGCGTCGCGAACAAGTCGCGGACGATCCGGATCCCGGTGCACATCGCCGAGCGGGAGCAGCGGATCGCCCGAGCCGAGCGCGAGCTGGTGACGAAGCTCGGTCGCGAGCCGACCGAGGAGGAGATCGCCAAGCG
>DATHGU010000150.1:0-2590 GCA_035317495.1 Solirubrobacteraceae bacterium | reverse complement strand
CAGCGGAGCGGGCGCCTGCGGTTCAGGTCGTCACTGACGACGAGGCGGATTGGATGCTCGTTCATGATCGTCTTGCCGGGCCTAGAAATGCACGGCTACGGCGCGCCTCGCTGGCTCCCGGCGGCCATGCTGATTGGGGCGATAGTCCTATGCACTTCGAATGCCCCGTGCGGGACTCGAACCCGCCCCACCGGATTAAAAGTCCGGCGCTCTACCAGATGAGCTAACGGGGCTCGCGCGCGACAGTGTGGCAGATGGGCTGATTCATCCAGCGGCACCTCGCGGGCCGGCGGCGCGGCGCCGGGCGCGGCGCAAGGAGCCGGCTCCTACGGCTCTTCGGCTGCGGCGATACGCAGCATCTCCTCGATCTCCGTGAGCTTCACGCGCGGCCGGCCGGCCGGCTCGCCGAGGGCGCGCTCGTGGCGGTCGATCGCCTCCCAGCCGCTGTACGTCACGAGCTCGGGCTGGCGGGCGCGCAGCAGCTGCTCGACCGCGGCGGCGTCGTGCGGGCCGGCGCCGCTCGCGGCGCGGTCTCCGTTGGACGCCGCCAGGTCGGCGAGGATCGCGTCGACGGTCTCCTGCGCGTCCTTCTTGTTCGTGCCGATCACGCCCGATGGGCCGCGCTTGATCCAGCCGACGACGTACTCGCGGGCCAGCGCCGCGCCGCTGTCGGGCTCGAGCACGCGGCCGGACTCGTGCGGGATCGTGCCCGAGCGCTCGTCGAAAGGCACGCCGGACAGGGGGATGCCGCGGTAGCCGATCGCGCGGAACACGAGCCCCGTCGCGATCGTCTCGCGCTCGTCGGTGGCCTGCGCGCGCAGGCCGCCGCCGGGGGCGGGCACGAGCTCGTTGCGGACGAGCTCCACGGATGCCACGCGGCCGTGCTCGTCTGCTGTCAGGGCGGTCGGCGAGAGCAGGAAGCGCAGCAAGATGCGGCGCTCGTGCCCGGCCGGCTCGCGCTCGGCGTAGGAGCGCAGGATCTCCACGTTGCGCCGCGAGGTGGCGGTCTGCTCGGCGTCGGGGTCGGCAATGGCCAGCGCGCGGTCGAGCTCGACGGGGTCGACTGTCACGTCGGCCTGCGAGAGCTCGCCGAGCTCCAGCAGCTCGGGGTTCGTGAAGGCGGCCTGCGCCGGCCCGCGGCGTCCCACGACTACGACCTCTCGCACGCGGCTGCGCGCGAGCACCTCGAGCGCGTGATCGGCCGTGTCGGTGGGCGCGAGCTCGGCGGGATCGAGCACGAGCATGCGCGCGACGTCGAGCGCCACGTTGCCGTTTCCCACGACGAGCGCGCGCTCGGCGGAGACGAGGTCGAACTCCAGGCCGGCCTGGTCCGGGTGGCCGTTGTACCAGCCGACGAACTCCGTCGCGGGGTGCGAGCCGGGCAACTCTTCGCCGGGGATGCCGAGCGGGCGATCGACGGGCGAGCCGGTCGCGTAGACGATCGCGTCGTAGTGGCAGAGCAGGTCCTCGCGCGAGACGTGCTGGCCGAAGTTGACGTTGCCGAAGAAGCGGAAGCGGGGGTGCGCGGCGGTCTTCTCGTACACGCGCGTGACGGACTTGATCTTCGGGTGGTCCGGCGCGACGCCCGATCGCACGAGCCCCCAGGGCGTGGGCAGGCGCTCGAGCATGTCCACCTCGACCGCCGCCTCTGGGTCCTTCAGCAGGTGTCCGGCCGCGTAGAAGCCGGCCGGCCCGGAGCCGATCACGACGATGCGGATGGGGGAGTTCTCGTTCATGGTCGCCTGATGGGCGCGGCCCGACTCGAACGGGCGACCCCCTCGGTGTAAACGAGGTGCTCTGGCCAGCTGAGCTACGCGCCCCATGCTCCGGGGGCCTCTAGGCTAGCGAGCCGCACCCTCCGGTCGGGTGAGCGGAACCCTGGAGTTGGGCTAGGATTGGGCCTCCCGGCCGGGATCTCTCCTTGAAGACCGCAGACAACGCCCATAACGAGGGGTCATCAGCGTTCGCGAAGGCAGCCGAGCTGGAGTTGAGGCATGTCAGCAAGCGCTACCCCGGTCAGCGTGACCCCGCGATCGCCGATCTTTCCTTGACCGTGCCGGCGGGCGAGGTGTGCGTGCTGGTCGGCCCCTCCGGCTCGGGCAAGACGACGACGATGCGGCTGATCAACCGCATGATCTCGATCTCCGGCGGCGACATCCTGCTCGGCGGGCGCAGCGTGCTGGCGCGCGACGCGCGCGAGCTGCGCAGGGAGATCGGCTACGTGATCCAGCAGATCGGCCTGTTCCCGCATCAGACGGTCGGCGAGAACATCGCCACGGTGCCCGGACTGCTGGGCTGGCCGAAGGAGCGCATCGCCGCACGCGTCGATGAGCTGTTGGCGCTTATCGGCCTCGACCCGCAGGAGATGACCGGGCGCTATCCCGCGCAGCTCTCCGGCGGACAGCGCCAGCGCGTGGGCGTCGCGCGGGCGCTGGCCGCCGACCCGCCGCTGATGCTGATGGACGAGCCGTTCGGCGCGATCGACCCGATCACCCGCGCGCGCCTGCAGGACGAGTTCCTGGGCCTGCAGGCGAAGGTCAAGAAGACGGTCGTGTTCGTCACGCACGACATCGACGAGGCGATCCGTATG
>DATHGU010000149.1:0-2768 GCA_035317495.1 Solirubrobacteraceae bacterium | reverse complement strand
TCGCGTCCTCAGAGGCCCTGACCGTGCTGTTGGCGCTGGTCTTCTGCGCAGGGCCGCCGTTTATCGCGCTGTCACCGATCCCTGAGCTTTCGCACTTGGCGCGCGTGTGGAGCCACGCGCTGCTGGCGATCATGCTCGTGCCGATCGGCTGGACGATCCTGTTCGCAACGGCCGGCGCTCTGACGCTGGACGCGACGAGCGTGACGCACGGCGCGGGCGGCCTGCCCGGACACATCGCAGCGGCGTTCGCCGGGCTGATCACCTTCATCCTCGCGGTGAAGCTGCCGCTGATGCTTTTCGGGGAGCTGCGTCACATCCTCGGCGGCGCACTTCGCGGAGGCGGCGGCCCGGACGGGTCGCGGAGCGCGACCGCGATGCCCGGCGCGGAGCGAATGCGCGCTGCGCACGCGCGACTGCGGAGCTTCGCAGTCGAGGGGATGCCGGCGCTGGGGCGCAGCGCGGGGCGCGCGGCTGGCGCGATGGGCGCACCGGAGGGAGGGCCGCTCGGCGCGGCACGTAGGGGCCTGGCAGGAGCCGCACGACGCACGGGCTTGGCGTCGAGCATCACCCCGGCCGCGGCGGGAGCGGGCGCCGTGGCGGCCGGCGCGGCGGGGGTCGCAGCCAGCCGCACGGGCGGGCAGCGCGAGCGGCTGACGCGCGCACGCACGATCCTCGCGGGCGCACCACGCGAGGCGCGGGCGGCGATGGGCTCCGGCTCGTCGCGCGCGGCACGAGCGTCAGCGCAGCGTGGCGCACGATCGGCAGGCGCCCGCGGCGGATCGGCCAATGCCACCGGACGGACGCCGGCGCGCATGGCGCCCGAAAAAGGAGGCGGCGCGATCGTCGCCGGCAAAGCACCCAAGCGTGCATCCGGCGGCCGTTCGCCGACGGCGCGGCCTGCTCCCCGCCCGCCGGCGACGCGCGCTCCGACGAGCGGAAGCCCGCCACGATCAGGAAGCGCAGGACAGGACACTCCGCACCCTGGCCGGAAGGTGACGAGCGGCGCGCGACGCGACGTTGGCGCCCCACCGCCCGCCGCGACGGGCTCGGCGAGGGCCGCCCAGCCACCGCCGAGACAGCCGCCGAAAGCTCCGCCCACCTCGAACCCGCGGAAAGGGCCGTCGAGCCGTAGGCCGCGAGGGAAGGGCAAACGGTGATCCACCGCACCTTCCGCTCGCTCGATGAGGCGCCCCGGCTCGTGGCGTTCACCGTGAAGCAGTGGGCCATGCTGATCGCGGGCAGCGCCGCGGTCCTGGGTGTGATCCATCTCGCTCATCTGCCTACGAAGCCAGCGATAACGCTGTGCGTCTTTGCCATCGGCCTGCCGGCCGCCCTGACCTACGTGTCAGAGAGCGGCGGCCTCCAGCTGGGGGTGCTGTTGCGGGAGATGTTCCGCTGGCGCGCGAGCCGACACGCCCTCCCGTGCGCCTCGCGCGAGCGATCACGAGCGCACGGCCTACTCGTGCTGGCCGCTGCGGAACAGCCCACCCGCCAGGTCGACGCCAACCGGGACGACGCGGCGCTGGACGAACTGCTCTCCGGGGAGCGATGGGGCTGATGGCGAGCCGAGCGAGCACCGCCGACCTGCTCGGCGTCGCGGCGATCGAGCGGGATGGGCTACTCGTGCGCGAGGACGGCAGCTACGTCCGTGTCCTCGAGGTCGAGGTCGTCAACCCGCTCGTCCTCGACTCGGCCGAGGCCGAGCGAGTCTCTGCGGCCTTCGGACAGGTGGCCGCCCGGCTGCCCGACCGTCAGTCGTTGCAGCTCTACGTTCAGGGCACTCCGCTCGCGCTGGATGAGGTGCTTGCCGAGCAGACGCACCACTGCGAGCAGGCCGCAGGCGGCGCTGAGGACATTGGCGAGCACGATCGCGCCCAGGCGATCAGACGGCTGGGGATCGCTCAAGAACAATCGCTACGACTACACGCACAGACGGTCGCGCCGCTTGAGCTTCGCTACCTCGTCGTCTGTCCTTGGCAGCCCCAACGCGGCGTGTTCGCGTTCGGGTCAAAGTCGCGGCGGGCGCTGCGGGTCAAGGCCGACGCCCACGAGCGCGCGAGACGCGACTCGCTGCGCCATTGCGAAGGTGTCCGAGCAGACCTTGAGGCAATGGGGCTCGGCGGCCGTGTGCTGGGGGGCGCCGAGGTGCTCGATCTCCTGCATCGACGGTTTGACCCGGACGCGGCATCGGCGGGCGGGCTGCCGGCGAGCTTCATGGCACCGCAGGTCGTCGACGAGCTGATCGCCGGGGAGACGACGGAGGCGGCAGGCGAGCGCGCGCAGGCGCTCGCCGAGGCGATCTGCACGGCGCCGGTCAGCCTGACCGACCGCAGCCGTATCGCGCTCGGCGAAACGCTGGAGCAGGTCTTCTACGTCAGCCTCGCTCCCGAGCAGACCTGGCTCGGCTGGCTGCTCCACATGATGCAGGCGCCGCGGCCATTCACGGTAAGCGTGCATGTTCAGGCGACGGAGCGCTACCGCGAGCGGATGGCGCAGAAGCGACGCTACAAGCGCATCCACGGCGTCAACCGCGGCGTCGAGCAGCGCGGCCGACCACTGGACCCCGACGCCAGAGTGCAGGAGGAGGAGGCGGCTGAACTCAACGCCGAGCTGGCGACGAGCGCAGGTGCGGGCATCTACCGAGTGAGCATCTACTGCGCCCTTCAGGAGCCCGGCGGCGACGCCGAGACGCTGAAGGAGCTGTGTCAAGCAACGGGCCGCGAGGTCACGATGGCCTGCGACGCGCGGATCGGCCACGGCCTGTTCGC
>DATHGU010000148.1:0-4222 GCA_035317495.1 Solirubrobacteraceae bacterium | reverse complement strand
TGTTCGGGCGCTGGAACTGGTGGCTGCCGAGGCTGCCCGCGCGGCTGCTGCGCGTCGAGCCCTCGCTGCCGCCGCGCCCATTGCCCGGCGAGAGCACGTGAGCAGCTCACGGCCGGCGATCGAGGTCGAGCAGCTCGTACGCGAGTTCCGCAAGGGACCGCGCGCGGTCGACGGCATCGACCTGGCCGTCTCGCCGGGCGAGATCTACGGCTTCCTCGGGCCCAACGGCGCGGGCAAGTCGACGACGGTGCTGATGCTGACGACGCTCCTGCCGCCGACGAGTGGGCGGGCGAGCGTCGGCGGCTTCGACATCGTGCGCCAGGGCGCGCAGGTGCGAGCCTCGATTGGCGCCGCCCTGCAGGAGGCGGCGCTCGACGCGATCCTCACCGGCCGCGAGCACCTGATGCTGCAGGCAACGCTGCAGGGAATGCCGAAGGCCGATCGCGCCCGACGCGCCCAGGAGCTGCTCGAGCGCGTCGGCCTGACCGAAGCGGCCGACCGCCGCGTCGGCGGCTACTCCGGGGGCATGAAGCGCCGGCTCGATCTCGCGCTGGCGCTCGTCCATAGGCCGCGCATCCTGTTTCTCGACGAGCCGACGACTGGCCTCGACCTGCAGAGCCGCAGTGCGCTGTGGGAGGAGGTCGCGCGGCTCGCCCACGATGAGGGCATGACGGTCTTCCTGACTACGCAGTACCTCGAGGAGGCCGACGCGCTCGCCGACCGCGTGGGCATCATCGACCACGGTCACATCGTCGCCGAGGGCACGCCGGCCCAGCTCAAGGGAGAAATCGGTAGCCCGAGCGTCGAGGTCGTGCCCGCCGACCAGAGCGAGTGCGACGCGCTCGTGGCGCGGCTCGAGAGCTTCGGCACGCTCGCACGCAATGGGCGTGGCGCGGTCACCGTGCAGATCCCCGGCGGCGAGTCTCAGCTCGCCGAGATCGTGCGCGCGCTCGACCAGGCTCACCTGAAGGTCGCCTCGCTGCAGCTGCACCAGCCCTCGCTCGACGATGTGTTCCTGGCGAAGACCGGGCGCAAGCTCGAGGGGGCCGGCGAGGAGCCGGATGAGCAGCAGCCCTAGCGCAGCCACGCTGGCGCCGCCGCGGCTGCTCGAGCAGGTCGGCGCGGTTGCGCGCCGCTCGGTCACGCGAACGTTTCGCCAGCGCGCGCTGCTGATCTTCCCGCTGGTGTTTCCGCTGCTCTTGTTCGCGATCAACGGCTCGGGGCTCGGCGCCGCGCGCAAAATCCCCGGCTTCCCCGACGTCAGCTACCTCGACTTCGCGCTCGCGATCCCGTTCATCCAGGGCGCGCTGTTCGTCGCGATCACGGCCGGCACCGACCTCGCACGCGACATCGAGTCGGGCTTCTTCAACCGGCTCGCGCTGACGCCACTGCGCGGCAGCGCGCTGCTCGCCGGACAGCTCGGCGGCGCGGTCGTCGTCGCCTGCGTGCAATCGCTCCTGTACCTGGCGGTTGGCCTTGCCAGCGGCGTGGGCATCGCCAGCGGCTTCGCCGGCGCGCTCGTGCTGCTCGCCCTGTCGATCCTGATCGCGTTCGGCTTCGCCGGGCTTGGCGCGCTGCTCGCGCTGCGCTTCGGCACGGGCGAAGCCGTGCAGGGGTTCTTCCCTCTGCTGTTCGTGACCGTCTTCCTCAGCTCCTCGAACCTGCCGCGCAACCTGATCCAGGTCGACTGGTTCCGCGAGGTGGCCACCTACAACCCGGTCTCCTATCTGATCGAGGGCATACGCAGCCTGATCATCACCGGCTGGGACGGCGAGGCGCTCGCTCTCGGCTTCGGCTTCGCGCTGCTGTTGAGCGTCCTCACGCTCTCGTTCGCCGGCGCCGCGATGAAGAACCGGCTGGTGCGCACATGAGACGCTTCCTGTACGTCGCCAAAGGGGTCGCCTGGCGCTCTGTGCACAACACGTTCGCCAACCCCGCGATCATCCTTCCCTCGATCATCTTCCCGCTGTTCTTCCTCGCCGCCTTCGCCGGCGGGCTGTCGAGCATCTCGAAGGTCCCCAACTTCAGCTACAAGCCCGGCTACACCGCCTTCCAGTACGGCTTCGTGCTGCTGCAGTCCTCCGCTTTCGGAGGCGTCTTCACGGGCTTCGCCGTTGCGCGCGACTTCGACTCCGGCTTCGCGCGGCGACTGCTCCTGACCGCGCCGCGGCGCAGCGGGATCATCGCCGGCTACACGATCGGCGCGCTCGTGCGCTGGCTGGTGACGGGCACCGTCGTCACGATCGCCGCGCTGCTTGCCGGCATGAGCATCGAAGGCGGCGGCGCCGAACTCGTCGGGCTGTTCGGGCTCGGCGTGCTCGTCAACCTCGTCGCCGCGCTGTGGGCTTGCGGCGTCGCCATGTTCCTGCGCACAGAGCAGGCCGGTGCGCTGATCCAGATGCCCGTCTTCATAGTGCTGTTCCTCGCTCCTGTGTTCGTGCCGCTGCGCCTGCTCAGCGGCTGGATCCACGCGGTCGCTCGCTACAACCCCGCCACCGTCGCGCTCGAGGCCGCGCGGGGGCTGATCGCCGGCTCGCCCGTCAAACTCGCGCTCGCCTTCGCGCTGCTGCTCGCTGGCGGGGCGATCATGTCGCTGTTCGCGCGTCGCGGACTCGCCTCGGCCGAGCGCGCCGGCTAGGCCAAACGCAGGTCGCCGCGGGGAACCAACGTCCACCCTCACCCTGGGATCGACCCTCATGCTGAGAGGCTCCGCAGCTCCGCAGCGGAGCATTGACCATCTTTACGAATGAATGATGTGAGAGCGGGTAAGACCCGAGAACAGGTCCTGTCGACGAATTGTTTGGGAGTGGCAGTGGTTGGTCTCAAGAACAGGAAGATTGCGTACAGCTGGGTGGCGGCACTCGCCCTCGTGTTGGCCGCGCCTGTTGAGGCCTCGGCGCTAGGCATCTCCAGCGTGTCGGTCGCCGCGGCGTCGCCGATGGAAACGTCCGTCAAATCGACCTCCGTAACTGTGGCGACACAGACGAGCGCCAAAACCTCCTCAGTATCGGTCTCAGCCCCCAAAGTCGCGTCGGTCGACACCACCGCGTCCACAACGGCCCAAGCCCCCGCTGCCTCGCTCTCCGTCTCGGCGCCGAAAGTGGCGTCGGGCGAAGTCAGCGCAACCTCGACCAAGGCTCCGTCGATTTCGACTTCGACTTCGACCAAAGTCACGACTTCGACCAAGCCCACAACGTCGACCGCGACGGCCACGCCGACTACGTCTACCGCGACGGCCAAGGCGACGACGTCGACGAGTGGATCGACCTCTGGCGGGGCGCCGACGGTCAAACGGGTTAGCGGCTCTCCCTCGCTCTCCTCTCGATCCATCGCAATCGCGCCGAGTGGGAGCCAGGGTCCCACTGCCCTATCGAAGGGCCATGGCGCCACAGGTACACCCCGAAACCGAGGTGGGATGTCACACGCCGAGCGAGGGATCGCTCGGCTGGCGCGAGCTCATGCGGCGGCTAGCGGGCCCTCGCTGACGGCGCGCCCGTCGTCGGCTCTCCTGCTCCTTGGCGCCTACGGTCTCTCCGCAGGAACGAGCGGTGCACTCGTCGGCGTGGACGCGGCACGCGTTGCACAAAGCCCACAGGCCGTACGCTCCGATCATGGGCAGGGCGATACGTTGCTCGGGATCAAAGCTCCTCCCCCGATAGGGAGCGGATCGATGCTCTGGATCCTCGTTCTGCTCGCCGGAGTGGTCTCGATCGGCCTCGTGCTCGCCGACAATGTGGGAGTGGGGCCCCGCCACCGGGACCCGCGGTCGTCCTGGATCCGTCGTCCGCCCTGGAGCTGAGGTAGCCGGCCATCACGGCATCGATCGCGCCGCGCCCGTCAGCGCGCCACGGGCCGGCCGTCGCCGGTCGCAGGGACCTCGTGGAACAGCATGCGAATCACCTCGTCGCGGATACGCTCGCCGTCGAGCTCCGCCTCGGACGTGAGCGCCTGGATCGCCAGCCCGTTGAGGATCGCGTCGAAGCGCCAGCTCCACGGAATCGCCCCGTCGTCGTACTCCGGCACGAGCCCCTCGAGCGCTTCGTCGATCAGCTCATACCAGCTGCTCAGGCGGGACTCGATCGTGTGGCGCAGCTCGGCCAGGCGCACGGCCTCGCCGTACGCGTTGATCCACACGCGCCACGTCTCAGAGACCTCCTGCCCCTCGGCCAAGGCGCTCTCGACTAGCGCCACGATCCGCTCGCGGCCCGCTGGTATCCCCTGG
>DATHGU010000147.1:0-7042 GCA_035317495.1 Solirubrobacteraceae bacterium | reverse complement strand
CCCTCCGCGCGATGGGCGACGTGCTCGAGATGGCGACGATGCTGTTCGCCGATGAAATCCTGCCGCCGGACCGGCTCGAGGAGCTGCCCGACCTGAAGGAGGTCAAGACGACCAAGCGCGAGGTCGAGATCGCCAAGCAGTTGATCGGCTCGCTGGCCGGCGACTTCGAACCCGAGAAGTATCGCGACACCTACCGCGACGACGTGCTCGCGCTGATCGAGCGCAAGGCGGAGGGCAAGGAGATCGCCGTGCAGCCCGAGGCCGAGGAGGTCCCCGGCCCGGCGCCCGACCTGATGAGCGCGCTGAAGGCAAGCCTCGAGGCCGTGCGCGAGCGAACGGGCGAGGATGCACAGGACGGCGCGGCCAAACGGCGCAAGCCGGCGGCCAGGAAAGCCGCCGCGAAAAAGCCCGCCGCGAAAAAGCCCGCCGCGAAAAAAGCTCCCGCGAAACGCGCCCCGGCAAAGCGCTAGTCCTGGGCTCGCACCTCCCGCCGCCGGGATAGGCTCGGTTGGATGAGCCGGGCAAGGACACGTGCGCACGGAGCGATGACGCTCCGATGAGCCCGCCGCTGAGGCGATACCGCGGCAAACGCGACTTCGCGAAGACGCCCGAGCCCGCGGGAGTCGTCGCGAAGCGCAAGCCCGCGAGCCGCGCCAAGCGCAAAGCGCCGCGCTTCGTCATCCACGAGCATTCGGCCACGCGCCTGCACTGGGATCTGCGCCTGGAGCGCGATGGCGTGCTCGCGTCGTGGGCGATCCCCAAGGGGATCCCGCAGGCGCCGAAGGACAATCGCCTGGCTGTCTGGACGGAGGACCACCCGCTCGAGTACGTCGACTTCCACGGTGAGATCCCCAAGGGCCAGTACGGCGCGGGGACGATGACGATCTGGGACCGCGGCACGTATGAGGTGCTCAAGTGGGAGCCGCGCAAGATCGAGATTGCGCTGCACGGCGAGCGCCTGGACGCGCGCTTCGCGCTGTTCCCGATCTCCAAGGAGGACCGATCGGAGATCGGCCAGCCGAAGGAGTGGATGATCCATCGCATGGATCCGCCGGCGGACGCCGACCGCGAGCCGATGCCGCAACACGTGAAGCCGATGCTTGCGCGCGCGGGTGCGCTTCCGAGCAAGGACGCCGGCTGGGCGTATGAGATCAAGTGGGACGGGGTGCGCGCGATCGTCTACTCGGAGCCTGGCGAGCTGCGCCTGGAGAGCCGCAACCTCAACGAGATCACGGGCCAGTATCCGGAGCTGGGCCGGCTGAACCGCGCGCTCAGCTCGCACGCGGCGATCCTCGACGGAGAGATCGTCGCATTCGACGAGCAGGGCCGGCTGAGCTTCGCGGCGCTGCAGCATCGCATGCACGTCGGCTCGAGCACGCAGGCCAAACGGCTGGCCAAGAGCTCGCCGGTGACGCTGATGATCTTCGACCTGCTGTGGCTGGACGGCCACTCGCTGATGCAGCTGCCGTACGCCGAGCGGCGCGAGCGCCTGGCGGAGCTGGCGCTCAGAGGCGAGGCGTGGCAGACGCCCGAGCACCTGACCGGCAGGGGCTCGGACGTGCTGAAGGCCACCGCCGAGCAGGGACTCGAGGGCATCGTGGCCAAGCGGCTGGACTCGACCTACCAGCCCGGCGCGCGCACGACGAGTTGGATCAAGATCAAGAACGTCGGTCGCCAGGAGCTCGTGGTCGGCGGGTGGCTGCCGGGCGAGGGACGGCGCAGGCAGCGCATCGGCGCCCTGCTCGTCGGCTACTACGAGCCGGATGGGGCCTTCCGCTACGCCGGGCGCGTGGGCACGGGCTTCAGCGAGTCCGAGCTCGAGCGCCTCTCGTCTCTGCTCACCCCCTTGGAGCGCGACAGCTCGCCGTTCACGGCCGGCGAGCGGCCGCCGAAGGAGGCCGTCTTCGTCGAGCCGCGGCTGGTCGCCGAGATCGAGTTCACGGAGTGGACCAAGCGCGGCAGCCTGCGCCACCCCTCCTACAAGGGCCTGCGCGAGGACAAGGCGGCCGGCGAAGTCGTGCGCGAGGAGGGACCCGTGGCGCCGGGCGGCGACGAGTCGGCACCGGCGCGCGAGCGGGGCGGCGACGAGTCAAGCGAACGCGAGCGGGGCCACGCGCTCGTAATCCGCGAGCAGAGTGGAGACAAGGGGACGACGACCGTCGAAGGTCGCGAGCTGAAGTTGTCGAACCTCGGCAAGCTGCTGTATCCGAAGGTCGGGTTCAGCAAGCGGGACGTGATCGATTTTTATTCCGCTGTCGCGGATGTGATGGTCGCGCATCTGCACGGCCGAGCGCTGACCGTCAAGCGCTGGCCCGATGGCGTCGAGGGGCAGGCGTTCTTCCAGAAGCAGGCGCCGGCGCACCGACCGGAGTGGGTGCGAACGGTGACGCTTCCGAGCGAGAAGAACCCGATCGACTACCTGCTGGCCGACGACCGCGCAACGCTAGTGTGGCTCGCCAACCTCGCGGCGCTGGAACTGCACGTGCCGCTCGCGCGCGCCGAGGCGCCCGAGCGTCCGACGACGCTCGTGTTCGACCTCGACCCTGGGGCGCCGGCGAGCGTGATCGAGTGCTGCCGCGTGGCGCTGGCGCTGCAGGGGATGTTCGAGAACCTCGGCCTGCAGAGCTTCGCCAAGACCTCCGGCTCCAAGGGGCTGCAGCTGTATGTGCCGCTCAACTACGAGGCGGTCGCCTTCGCGCAGACCAAGCCATTCGCCAAAGCCGTCGCCGAGCTGCTCGAGGAGGCGGAGCCCGAGCTGATCGTCTCGCGCATGACCAAGGCGCGGCGCACCGGCAAGGTGCTGATCGACTGGAGCCAGAACGACTCGCGCAAGACGACCGTGTGCGCCTACTCGCTGCGCGCGGTCGAGCGCCCGACGGTCTCCACGCCCGTCGAATGGGACGAGGTGCGCGCGGCCCTCGACTCCGGCGACCCGGCAAGCCTGGCGTTCGAAGCGCCGCAGGTGCTCGAGCGAGTAAGAGAGCGCGGCGACCTGTTCGCGCCCGTCCTGTCGCTCGTGCAGCAGCTGCCCGCGCTCTGAGCGCCGCGCGGGCCGTCGCAGCGACTCAGCCGCGCGGGCCGTCGCAGCGACTCAGCCGATCGGACCGGTCAGCTGGCGCTCGTAGGGCCCGTGGCCGGTGAGGCACACGGCGCCGCAGCGAGCCGCGAGCTCGAGCGCATCGGCCAGGGCCATGCCGGCGCCCAGGCCGTACGTGAGGCCGGCGGCGAACGAGTCGCCACAGCCGTATGAGTCGACCGGCTCGCCCGGCGGGGGAACCGCGGGGAAGCGGCCGGACTCGCCCGAGCGCATGCGATAGGAGCCTCCGCGCGCGCCTTCGGTGAAGACGAGCAGCTCGGCTTCGTCTTCGACGGGCTCGGCCGCGCGACGCTCGATCGCGTCGCTCGCGGAGAGCACGAGCGCATCGAGCCGAACGCCGTGGCCGAGCGCGTGGCGCGCGCGCGGATTGGCCACGAGAACGCGCGCTGCGCGCGCTGCGCGCAGGGCATCGAGATCGCCGGCGGTGAAGTACACGGCGTCCATCTCCCCCAGCTCGTCCCACGGCAGCCGCCGGCCGCGTTTCGGCCGCTCCGCGCCGTGTGGCTCGAGGCGCGCGCCGAACGTCGTGATCGTGCGCTCGCGGTGGTCATCGACGAGCGTCACCGCCCGGCGGGTCGGCTCCTCGCGCGTGGCGTGCGCGACGCGCACGCCGAGCTCGTTCAGGCGCGCGATCGAGCGGCGCGCCGGCTCGTCCTCGCCGAGCGCGGTTATGAACAGCGACTCGCCGGCCAGCCGAGCGAGCTGCACGGCGACGACCGCCCCGCCGCCGGTGGGCTCCTCGTGCGAGCCGCGGGCGTGCACTACCTCTCCGGCGCGGGGTACGTGCGGGACGCGCGCGAACTGCACCCACTCGACGTGACCTACAACCGCGACGCTCGTCCGGCTCGCCTGCACGTGCGGGAGTCTCACACACTCATATGATCGCCTTTCAGAACGCCGTGCCAACGAGCTACTGGAGCCGACGTGACCGACATGCCCACCCCCCAGCAGATCCGCGACACGATGCCGTTCGCCGTGTTGATCGGCGTGGAGCTGCTCGAGACAAGCCCAGGGCTGGTGCGCGGCCGGATGGAGTTCGCACCCGAGCGCTGCACGGCGGGAGGCCTGCTGCACGGCGGGGCGCTGATGGCGCTCGCCGACTCGTGCGGCGGCGTCTGCGCCTTCCTCAACCTGCCCGAGGGCTCGCTGGGCACCGCGACGATCGAGTCGAAGACGAACTTCCTGCGCGGCGTGCGCGAGGGCGCGATCACAGCGACCACGCGGCCGTTGCACACGGGACGAACGATGATCGTGCTCGAGACGCTGATCGCCCGCGCGGACGGCGCGCTCGCGGCGAAGGTCACGCAGACGCAGGCCTTTCACTACCCGCGTGGCTGAGAGCGCGGGCGAGCGGCGGGAGCGCGGGCGACAGGCGGCCAGCGCATAGGATTCGCCGATGGCACCGCTGCTGCTCGTGGATGAGCCCGCGCCGCATGTCCGTCAGCTCACGCTGAACCGGCCCGAGCAGCTCAACGCGATGACCTCGGAGCTGTGCGAGGAGCTGCACGTCGCTCTGCGCGCGATCTCGGCCGAGCGGGGCTGCCGTGCGGTGATCGTGACGGGCGCCGGGCGTGGCTTCTGCGCGGGCCTCGACCTGCACGGCTACGGGGCGGCGCCGGAGAACGACGGCAGCGATGAGCCGCGTGACCGCTTGGCCAACCAGGAACACATGTCGCGGCTGATCCTCGAGCTGCGGGCGCTGCCGCAACCGGTGATCGCGGCCGTCAACGGGCCGGCGGCCGGCTTCGGGCTAGCGCTGGCGCTCGGCTGCGACATCCGCTATGCGGCGTCCGAGGCGGTGTTCCGCGCGGCGTTCGTCAACATCGGCGTGTCCAACTGCGACATGGGCGTCAGCTGGCTGCTGCCGCGCCTGATCGGCGCCTCGCGCTCGCACGAGCTAATGCTCACCAGACGCCGCGTGGACGCCGAGGAGGCGGCGCGAATCGGGCTCGTGGCCGACGTCATCGAGCAGCCGCGCCTGCTCGAAAGGGCGCTGGAGTCGGCCGAGCAGATCGCCGCGCTGGCGCCATGGGGCGTGCGCCTGACCAAGCGCGGCATGTGGAGCGCGCTCGAGATCCCCTCAGAGCTTGCGGCGATCGAGTACGAGGACCGCCAGCAGATCATGGCTACGTTCGGTGGCGCGGTGCCCGAGGCGGTCGGCGCGTTTCTGCAGAAGCGCCGGGCGGACTTCATCGACTGACGATGAGCGACCTGTTCGACGTATCCGGCAAGACCGCGCTCGTGACCGGCGGCTCGCGCGGAATCGGCCTGATGATCGCCCGCGGTCTCGTGCAGGCGGGGGGGCGCGTGATCGTCTCCTCGCGCAAGAGCGCCGACGTCGAGGCTGCCGCCGCCGAGCTGGGAGTGCTCGGCGACTGCCAGGCGATCCCCGGCGACGTCTCGACGCCGGAGGGGTCTGCAGCGCTCGCCGCCGCGACGGGCGCGCGCTTCGGCGAGCTCGACATCCTCGTCAACAACGCGGGCGCCACCTGGGGAGCTCCGCTCGAGGAGTTCCCGAGCGGCGGCTGGGACAAGGTCGCGCACACGAACGTCGAGGGCGTCTTCCACCTGACCGTGGCGCTACTGGGAGCGCTGCGCGCCGCTGCTCGGGAGCGTCCTCCCGCGCGTGTGATCAACATCGGCTCGATCGACGGCCTGCGCACTCCGTCGGTCGAGAACTACAGCTACAGCGCCAGCAAGGCGGCCGTGCACATGCTCACGCGGCATCTGGCCAAGCGCCTGGCGGGCGAGCAGATCACGGTCAACGCGATCGCGCCAGGCCCGTTCGAGAGCAAGATGATGGCGTTCATCCTCGACAATCCCGAGACGCGCGAGGTCGTGGAGAGCAATGTGCCGCTCGGTCGCATCGGCCGGCCCGACGACGTCGCGGGCCTGACGCTGTTCCTCGCCTCACGCGGCGGCTCCTATGTGACGGGAGCGATCATCCCGCTCGACGGCGGCATCACGGGCTGCGACTAGCGATGGATCGAGCGAACGCCTACGACGCGGACTTCGAGTACGACGAGTCCGATCCAACCGGTTACCACTCGGGCGTCGCGCGGGTGGGCAGGGCGGCCGGCGGCGAGGCGCTCGCGGTGAAGGTCTTCGAGCTGCCCGCCGGACAGAGCGTCTGTCCGTATCAATATGGTATGGACCGAAATGTACATAATGGCTGGCACACCAACGCACGGAGGCAGGCATGTTCGACGGGTATGTCAGAGTCAGCCGGGTCGGGGAACGTGAGGGCGAGACCTTCATCTCGCCCGACGAGGAGCGCGAGAAGATCGAGGCGTTCGCAGCGGCGACCGGCCTGAAGGTCCGCATGAACGAGCCGGAGCTCGACGTGACCGGCTCGAAGCTGGCGCGGCCGATCCTCGACGGGATCATGGAGCGCATCGAGTCGGGCAGGAGCGAGGGCGTGATCGTCGCACGGGTCAACCGCCTGTCGCGCGCCGGGCTGGGCGACGCCATCAAGCTGGTCGAACGGATCGACGCGGCCGGCGCCAGGGTCGGCTTCGCCGAGCTGGGGAACATCGACCCGAAGACGCCGCAGGGCGAGATGGTCGTCAACCTCTGGCTCATGATCGCGCGCATGCAGTGGCGCGAATATCAGGAGAAATTCGCGACGGCCAAGGGGCGCGCGATCGAGCGCGGCTGGCACGTCGGACCCACGCCGCTCGGGTTCGAGAAACGGGAGAAGCACCCGAAGACGGGCAAGCTCATCGGGCCGCTGCACCGGAACGGCGACGCGCCTAAGGTGGCCGAGCTGTTCGAGGTGAGCGCGGGGAGTGGCATACACGCGGCGCTGGCCTACGCGGAACGGACCTGGCCGGACCGGAGCTGGTCCACGTTCAAAGTCCGGCGGCTGCTCGCCAATCGGATCTACAAGGGCGAGGTCGTCAACGGCACGATGGTCGGTCACATCGAGCCGCTGGTGGACGAGAC
>DATHGU010000146.1:0-3791 GCA_035317495.1 Solirubrobacteraceae bacterium | reverse complement strand
CTCCTCACAGCAGCAGCGCTCGCTTTACCGCAGGCACCGGCCCCGCACATTCGCGGAGGTGGTCGGCCAGGAGCCCGTGGTTAGGACGCTTCGCCATGCCGTCGAGCGCGGCAAGGTCCACCACGCCTATCTGTTCGTCGGCTCGCGCGGCACGGGCAAGACGTCGATGGCGAAGATCCTCGCCGCCTGCCTGAACTGCGAGCGCGGGCCGACGACCGAGCCGTGCGGCGAGTGCGAGTCGTGCCTGTCGATCGCCCGCGCCAGCTCGCTCGACGTGATCGAGATGGACGCGGCGTCGAACAACTCCGTCGACGACATCCGCGAGCTGCGCGAGAGCGTCGCCTACGCCCCCGTCTCAGGCCGTCGCAAGGTCTACATCCTCGACGAGGCGCACATGCTCTCGACCGCCGCCTGGAACGCCTTCTTGAAGACGCTCGAGGAGCCGCCGCCGAACACCGTATTCGTGCTCGCGACGACCGAGGCGCAGAAGGTCCCGGCGACCGTCGTCGACCGCTGCCATCGCTTCGACTTCCACCGCCCCACCGTCGAGCAGATCGCGAGCGTCGTGCGGCGCACCGCGCAGGCCGAGCAGATCGAGATCCCTGCCGAGGCCGTCTCGGCGCTCGCCCGCTCGGCGACCGGCAGCTTCCGCGACGCGCTCGGCACGCTCGAGCAGCTCGTCACCTACAGCGGCGCCGAGATCGCCCTGGCGGACGTGCTCGCGGTGCTCGGCGTGGCCGACGCGCGCCTGCTCGAAGAGACCGTCGACGCGGTCGCCCAGGGCGATGGCGCAAGCGCGCTCACAGCGCTCGCGCAGTGCGCCGAGCAGGGCCGCGACGCCGCCTCCTTCGCCGGCGACCTCGAGGTTCGCGCGCGCGAGCTGCTCGTCGTGCAGACGCTCGGCGAGCTGCCCGCCGAGCTGTCGCTCACGCCCGAGGCCGACGCCGCGCTGCAGGCGCAGGCCGAGCGCGTGCAGCCGGCCGTCGTCGTCCGACTGCTCGAGGCGCTCGGCACGGCGCTCGAGGGCGTGCGCGCCGGCGCCGACGCCCGCACGCGGCTCGAGCTCGCGCTCGTCAAGGCCGCCAAGCCCGAGGTCGACTCCTCGCTGCGCGCGCTGCTCGACAGGATCGAGCGGCTGGAGAGCGGCTCCGTCAGCGCCGTCGCCGCAGAGCGCGACGTGAAGCCGGCCGAGCGACGCGGCCCGACGGCCGTCGCCGACCGATCGCAGGTCGACCAGCCGCCCCCCGCGCCGCGCGCCCCCGACATCGAGGCGCGCGCCGAGCCTGCCGCAGGAGAGCATCCGGCATCGGCGCTGCTCGCACAGGCGCCCTCGCCGCGTGGCGCATCGGCCGAGCCCGCCGCCGACCCCTCGCCGGCGCCCGCCGACCCGGCGCCGGCCGACCCCGCGCCGGCGCCCGCCGACTCCACGCCCGCCGATCGCGTGCCGACGCCGGCCGACGCGCCGGAGGCGGTCGAGCCGTCGGAGGCGGAGGGCCTCGCGCCGCTGCTCTCGTGGTGGCCGGCGGTCGTGGAGCTGGTGCGCACCGACAACGCGATGCTCGGAGCGTGCATCGAGGAGGCGCGGCCGGTCGAGGTGACGGGCGAGGACCTGACCGTGGCGTTCTCCGCGGCCGCGCCGTTTTTGAAGAAGAAGGCGGAGCATCCGGACAACCGCGCGGCCGTCACTGCGGCGCTGCGCGACGTCACCGGCCGGCGCTGGCGGCTGTCCTACGAGCTGCAGGACTCCTCCGTCGAGCCGGGTGGCGATGAGTCGGGCGGGCGCAGCGAGGAGGAGTGGGTGAGACGCTTCATGGAGGAGTTCGACGCGGAGGAGCTGCCCGGCGAGGACTCCTCGCACGGGCGCGAGAACGGTGCGGAGGCTCTGACCAGCGACGAGAAAGGCGCGTGACGATGCCCAAGCAGCCCGGCATGCCGAACATGCAGCAGATGCTCCAGCAGGTTCAGAAGATGCAGCAGGACATGGAGGTCGCGCAGGAGCAGCTGAAGGACGAGATCGTCGAGGCCTCGGCGGGCGGGGGCATGGTGACCGTCCGCGTGTCCGGCGATCTCGAGGTGAAGTCGATCGAGATCGATCCCTCGGCGGTCGACCCCGAGGACGTGCAGATGCTCGCCGACATGGTGCAGGCGGCCGTCAACGAGGCGCTGCGCATGGCGCAGGAGCTGGCGGCGCGCAAGCTGGGCGGCGTGACGGGTGGCCTGAACCCGGGCGATCTCGGCGGGCTCGGTCTGCCGGGCCTGTGAGCACCTCCTACGCCCCACCGGTCCAGCGGCTGATCGGCGAGCTGTCGAAGCTCCCCGGGATCGGCAACCGCACAGCCCAGCGCCTGGCCTTCCACATCCTGCGCGCCTCCGGCGAGGACGCCGCGGCGCTGTCCGACTCGATCCGCGAGGTCAAGGAGCGGATCGGGCTGTGCGAGGTGTGCTTCAACCTGACCGACGAGGCGCGCTGTCGCATCTGCCAGGACCCGCGGCGCGATCACGCGCTGATCTGCGTCGTCGAGGAGCCCAGCGACGTGATCCCGATGGAGCGCACGCACGAGTACCACGGCGTCTACCACGTGCTCGGCGGGGCGCTCTCGCCGATCGAAGGAGTCGACCCCGAGGACCTGAAGATCGCCGAGCTGTTCGCACGCGTCGGCTCCGCGGGGCAGGAGCAAGGCGTGGTGGGAAACGGACAGCCGGCCGAGCACGCGCCCGCGCCCGCGCCCGCGCCGGCGCCGGCGAGCGCCGGCGAGGGGCACGTGCGCGAGGTCGTGCTCGCCACGAACCCCACGACGACCGGCGAGGCGACCGCGCTGCACATCGCCGAGGAGCTGCGCCGCCGGGCGCCGGGACTGGCCGTCACGCGCCTGGCCAGCGGCCTGCCGGTGGGCTCGGACCTGGAGTACGCCGACGAGGTGACGCTCGGCAAGGCGTTCGCCGGGCGGCGCTCGGCGTAGGGGAGCGCGGGGACAGCCTGTCAGCGTCGCTCAACGGCTCGGCATAGTGAGTACACAATATGGTACATTTCGCTTGTGGCGAAAACGGTCCCAGTCCGTGAGTTCCGAACCAATCTCAGCACCTTGCTGAGCGACGTTGCCGATCGCCGCGATCATGTCCTGGTGACCCGCAACGGAAAACCGGCCGCCGCGCTCGTTCCAATCGACGAGTACGACGCCCTGGAGGAGACAGCCGAAATCCTGTCCGACTCTGAGACGCTCGCCGCTATCGAAGCCGGTGTTGCGGAGCTCTCGCGCGGGGAGACCATCACGCTTGAGGATCTTCGCGCCGAGCTCGACGCCCGACGCTCAACGCGCTGAGCGGTGGCACGCGTCGTCCTCGCGCGGCGCGCCCGAGGTGAGCTGCTCGAGCTCAACTGGCCCCTCGTCGATGCCATACAGGACGCGCTCGGTCTGCTCGAACGCGATCCGCTGGCCGGCCACGCGCTACGCGGGCGGCTGAGGGGGCTCCGCTCGCTGCGCGTCGGCACCTACCGCATCATCTACCAACTTGGCGAGGATGAGAGAACGGTTCGCGTCGTCGCGATTCGGCATCGCTCCGTCGCCTATCACCGCGATCCCCGCTAAGCCGGGGCGGGATCAGAGCAGCATCGGTATCGCCGTTGCTCGCGAACGTGTACCTGCACTACGTTCTGGACCAGTGGGCACACCAATGGAGACGCCGCCACGCGCACGGGAACGTCGTGATCGTGCGGTGGGCTGACGAGGTGGTAAACCGCGTTTCGGTCCGAGGCGACGAGGCACTGGTTCAAAGCGCTAAGGCGCCGCAGC
>DATHGU010000145.1:0-8368 GCA_035317495.1 Solirubrobacteraceae bacterium | reverse complement strand
CTTCGCTCGTTCGCACAGCCGCGTCGGCCTGCGCCTCGCCGGTCACGCTCATCACGAGCAGCGTCTGCCCCTCCTCGACCGCATCGCCTACCGCGACCTCGATGCGTCGCACGACGCCGCCCGTCTCCGCAAGCACCTCGTGCTCCATCTTCATCGCCTCCAGCACGAGCACGGCCGTACCTGCGCCGACCAGCTGCTCGGCCTCGTATGCCAACGAGACGACCACGCCAGCGAACGGGGCTGTCACGGCGATGTCCGGGCTTGACGACACGGCCAGATCATTGCGCAGCCCACCTCCGCATGGGAGCGCGGAGCCTCGTGCGCAGCGATTAAGATCCGGCGATGTCCTCTGCCGAGAGCGAGCTGCCCGCCTCAGAGCGGCGCGAGCTGCTCAAGGAGGTCTACGGGCGGGCCAAGATCTGCACGCGCTGCCCCGAGCTCGCCGCCACGCGCAAGACCGTGGTATTTGGCGCCGGCAATGCCGACGCGGACCTGATGTTCGTCGGCGAGGCGCCAGGGGCCAGCGAGGACGAGCAAGGGGTGCCGTTCGTCGGGCGGGCCGGGAAGTTGCTCGAGACGCTGCTCGGGGAGATCGGGATTGAGCGCAAAGACGTCTTTATTGCGAACGTACTCAAGTGTCTCAGGTACAACGCGCTCGTTCAGTTGGGCGATGGGTCGTGGGAGAGGGTCGGTCGCCTGGTGCGCTCGCGGTACGAGGGCGACGTGATGTCGGTCGACGAGAGCGGTGCGCTTGTGCGCAAGCGGGTCGTCGGCTGGCACGCCACACCGCTGGGCGAGCGGGGCGTCTACAGCCTGACCTACCGCTCGAACAAGAAAGCCGGACGGGGAAGGGTGGGTGTGCAACTCACCGGAGACCATCCAGTGCTGACCGAGCGTGGCTTCGTTTCGGTCGAGAAGCTCCAGAAGGGTGATCGAGTCGCTACGGGCCAGGGAATGAGCCAGCTCGCCAGGGACGTCGTCTGTGGCACCGTCCTCGGCGACGGCTGCCTACAAGCGTCGTCGTCGTGTCTCACCTTCACGCACTCCCACCGACAGCGTGACTACGCGCGTTTCAAGGCGAGCCTGCTGATGGAGTTCGGCGTCGACGTGCAAGAGCGGACGGTCGCAGCCGTTGTCGGAGGGGACCGCGTGTACGACGTCGTCCAAACGCGCACGCTTGCTCATCGCGCGCTGCGCGTGCTTCGAAGCGACTTCTATGAACGGCGCAAGGTCGTTCCGGCTTGGATCGTTGACGAGCTGAACCCGCGCATGCTGGCGTTCTGGTTCATGGACGACGGATATACGCGAATCCGCGCCGGAGGGCGGAGGCCACTTGCCGAGATCGCGACGAATGCCTTCTCGGACACGGACCTTCAACGCTTGATCGCGGCCCTACAACGGCTGGGTCTTGTCGCGAAGGCCTCCCGCTCGAGGCTCTATTTCGACGTGCCAACCACCGAGCGTCTGTGCGAGCTGATCGCGGCTTACGTACCCCCCTCGATGCGCTACAAGCTGCACCCAGACGTCGCCGCGCGTATCCCGTTCGATGCGGACTTGCTCGAATTAGGAGCCACGGTCAGCATGTACGACGAGGTCGAAGTCGAGGACATCACCGATCGCAAGCGCCACGACACGACCTTCTTCTGTCTCGACGTCGAGGGCACGCACAACTTCGTCACAGCAGGCGGCGTCGTGCACAATTGCCGCCCCCCCGGAAACCGCGACCCGCTCCCGATCGAGATCGAGAACTGCCAGGAGTACCTGCTGCGCCAGGTCGAGCTGATCCAGCCGACGGTCATCTGCACGCTCGGCAACTTCTCGACGAAGCTGCTGCGCGGCGACCCGACCGGGATCACCCGCCTGCATGGGCAGCCGGAGGTGCTCACGCTCGGGCGGCGGGCGGTGCGGCTGTATCCGATCTTCCATCCGGCCGCGGCCCTGTACACGCCACGGATGCTCGAGACGCTGCGCGAGGACTTCGCGCGGCTGCCGGAGCTGCTCGCGCTGGGCGCGCCGGAGCAGCCGCCGCAGGCGCCCGAGCTTGCGGATGCGCCCGAGCCGCAGCAGGCGCCCGAGCCGGCGGGGCCACCCGATGCGGCGGTGCAGGGCACACAGAGCGCCGAAGTAGACCAATTGGGCCTGTTCTAGTCTCCTCTGGACACTTTTTGGACGATTTTTCCCACGTTTTGCCTGCAAAGAGGGGATCTTCGGAGAATGTCGAAAAAATTGTCCCCAGGCCTAAAGTCAGCTGAGAGCGCTGCCGATACAGGCCATGTCTCCATCCCTCCAGGAGTGACGATCGGCCCGCGACCCTTTCTCCCGCGGGCCGGTCGTGTTTAACGAGATCGGCACGGTTGGCTCTACAGTCTCGTCGTGGCCGTGCGCATCGTCGACACCTCGGATCCTGCGGAGACGGAATCGCTTGGGGCGGAGCTCGCCGGGAGCTTGCGGGAAGGCGATGTCGTGCTCGTGCGCGGAGAGCTCGGCTCGGGCAAGACGACGCTCGTGCGCGGCGCCGCGCGCGCCCTGGGCGTCACCGACCCGGTGACCAGCCCGAGCTTCAGCATCGGCCACCGCTACCGCGCGCGCAGCGAGCTGACCGTCTCGCACCTCGACCTCTACCGGCTGTCCGGGCTCGAGCAGGAGGAGCCGGCTTTGCTCGCCGACTACCTCGGCGCGGGTCGGATCGCGTTCGTCGAGTGGCCGCTGGACGGCGAGCGCGAGTTCGCGAGCGCTCGCGTGCGCGTCTCGCTGGCGCACCGCGGGAAGGACCGCCGGCGGATCGAGGTCGTGGAGGGGTGATCGTGCTCGGCTTCGACACCGCCACGCAGTCCACGGCTGTGGCCCTGCGATCGGCCGATGGCGGGACGCTGCAGACGCGGGACGACCCCGCGCCCGACGGCCATCCGGGTCACGCCACGAGACTGCTGGGCATGGCCGGCGAGCTGCTGGCGGCCGCGGGCCTCGGCTGGGACGCGCTGGAGCGGATTGCGGTTGGCGTCGGTCCCGGCAGGTTCACGGGCCTGCGCGTGGGGATCGCCACGGCCCGCGGGCTGGCGCAGTCGCTCGCGGTGGAGGTCGTCGGCATCTCGAGCCTGCGGGCGCTGGCGTTTGTCGCCGCCGCACGCGAGAGCGAGGCTCGCGCGACGCTCGCCGTGATCGACGCCCGCCGCGGCGAGGCGTTCGCGGCCGGCTACCCGGCGGCGAGCGACTTCTCGCGCGAAGGCCTGCCGGGTGGCGAGCCGCTTGACGGCGAGATCGTCTTCCCGCGCGCGCTCGGGCCGGCGGACCTGCGGGAGATCGGCGCCGGACTCGAGCGGCGGGCCGGGACGCCCGGGCGGCGGTGGCGGGCCGTTGGAGACGGGGCAGTTCACTTTCGCGCGGAGCTGCAGAGCGCCGGCGTCGAGGTCGCGGAGGACTGCTCGCCGCTGCACCTCGTGGATGCAGGCGCGATCTGCGAGCTGGGCGCGCGGGCCGCCGCGGGCTCCTTCGAGCAGGTTCTTCCCGACTACAGGCGCACGCCCGATGCGGCGCTCGCGCTCAAGCGCCCCGTCTCGCCGAAGGGGGCGGGCTCGTGACCGAACCGTGGTCCTCGCCGCTGCACGGACGCCAGGCCCCCTCGCCGGTGGACATTCGCCCGCTCGCCTATCCGGATCTGCCGGAAGTGCTGGCGATCGAGCGGCGCGTGTTTCCCACGCCCTGGTCGCTGGCGATGTTCGTGTTGGAGCTCTCCAAGCAGACTGGCATCTGCCTGGCGGCGACCGAGCGCACCTGTCCCGACGGACGAGGCAGCTCGGCCGGGCGGGAGCGGCTGGTCGGCTATCTGATCTGCTCGCGCTACGACACCGTCTGGCACGTGATGAACATCGCGATCGACCTCGATCGCCAGCGAATGGGTCTGGCTTCGCGACTGCTCGCCGAGCTGTATGCGCGCGTCGACGACGACCGGGCACGCTTTACGCTCGAGGTGCGTCGCTCCAACGAGGTGGCGATTCATCTGTATGAGCGCGAGGGATTCCGGGCCGCCGGCACGCGCCGGCGCTACTACCAGGACAACGGCGAGGACGCGCTCGTCATGTGGCGCACTCCCGCCACCATCGCAGGGTCGCTCGAAGACGTTCCCAACCCCGGATCCGTATGAGCATCCTCGCGCTGGAGACCAGCTGCGACGACACGTGCGCGGCGGTGATCGACACCGATGGGCGCATCCGCGCGAACGTGATCTCCTCGCAGGACGACCACGAGGACTTCGGTGGCGTCGTGCCGGAGATCGCTTCGCGCCATCACCTGGAGATCGTCAACTCGATCGTCGAGCGGGCGTTGAGAAACGCCTCGGTGGGGATGGACGACGTGCAGCTGGTCGCCGCCACACAGGGGCCCGGACTGGTCGGCGCGCTCCTCGTCGGCTTCTCGACGGCCAAGGCGCTGGCGGCCGCCCGCGAGCTGCCGTTCGCGGCGGTCGATCATCTGCAGGGCCACGTCGCCGCCAACTTCCTGCTCCCCGCCGCCGCCGTGGAGGAGGGGCCGGAGCCCGTCGTCGAGGCGTTCGAGCCGCCCTTTCTGTGCCTGATCGCAAGCGGCGGGCACACGCTGCTGGCGCGCGTCATCGAGCACGACGGCTTCGAGGTGCTGGGGCGCACCCTCGACGACGCGGCGGGCGAGGCGTTCGACAAGGGCGCGCGGATGCTGGGGCTCGGCTATCCAGGCGGCGCGGCGCTCGAGCGCCTGGCGCGCGACGGCGACCCGAGTGCCTTCGCCTTTCCGGGCTCGCGCGGCGAGCGCGCCCGCGGCGGGCGGGGCGCCAGCCGCCAGGCGTTCTCCCAGGGGCTCGACTTCTCCTTCGCGGGGTTGAAGACCGCGCTGCTCTATCGCCTGCGCGAACTGTCCGCGGAGGAGGCCCGCGCGCGTGCCGCCGATCTGGCCGCCTCCTACCAGGCGGCGATCGTCGACAGCCTGGTCGAGCGCGCCGAGCGGGCGCTCGCGCAGACCGGGCTGCAGAGCCTGGCGGTGGGGGGTGGGGTGGCCGCGAACGGAGCGCTGCGCGAGCGACTGGCCGGCCTCGGGCTGATGCTGCATGTCCCGCCCAAGGTGCTGTGCACGGACAACGCGGCGATGATCGCCAGCGCCGCACGCTACAGCGAGCGGCTGCCCTACCCGCGCTATCTGGCGCTCGACGCATATGCGACGGGCGAACGGCCGCGATGAGCCTCGTGACCGTCTATTCGCGGCCGGACTGCCATCTCTGCGTGGAGGCGATGACGGCGCTGCGCGGGCTGCAAGGGGAGCTCGGCTTCGACCTGCATGAGCGCGACATCGATGGCGACGAGGCGCTGCAGCGCGCCTACTTCGAGCGCATTCCGGTCGTCACGCTGGATGGCGAGGAGCTGTTTGCGTACTTCGTCGACGAGCCGCTCCTGCGAGAGCGTCTAGAGTCACGGCGATGAGCTACGGAGAACCGACCACGCGCCCGCGCGAGGCCGAGCGGGACGGCGCAGCCCCCTCCAGCGAGCGGCTGTCGCTCGGCGTGGCGGCGCGGCTGTCGCGCTACCTGCAGGTGCTGACGCAGGCCAAGAAGATGGGCAAGGAGACGATCTCCTCGCAGGAGCTGTCCGACTACACGCACGTGAACTCCACGCAGATCCGACGCGATCTGTCCGGCTTCGGCAAGTTCGGCAAGCGCGGCGTGGGCTACAACGTCGAGGCGCTCGTCTCGCAGATCCGCAAGATCCTGCGTACCGCCGGCCAGCACAACATCGCCCTGCTCGGCGCCGGGCACCTGGGCAAGGCGATCGCCTCCTCGGACATCTTCGCCGACCACGGCTTTCGCGTCGTGGCGATCTTCGACGTGGACGCCGGCAAGGTCGGCACCCACGTCGGCAACCAGACGGTCAGACACACCAGCGAGCTGCGCCAGGTGGTGGAGGACGAGGACATCGTCGTGGGCGTGCTGGCCGTGCCCACGCGTGCCGCCCAGGGGCTCGCGGACGAGCTCGTGGAGGCCGGCGTGAAGATCATCTTCAACTACTCCGAGTCGCTGCTGCTGGTGCCGCCCGAGGTGACCGTGCACACCTCCAGCCCAGCGGTCGACCTGCTCTACGCGCTGTACTTCTACCTGACCTGAGGGGAATCGCCAGCGAGCCCGAACGCCCGAACGCCATGACCAGCCTGGACCTAGACCGAGCTGCTGAGACGTTTGCCGAGGCGGACGACTTCACCGTCGGCGTCGAGGAGGAGTTCTCGATCCTCGACCCGCGCACGCTCGAAATGGTGCCGCGCTACGAGCAGCTGTGCGCGGCCGCGGAAGCCGACCAGCTGCTGCACGAGCACCTGACGGGCGAGTTGATCTCATCGGAGATCGAGATCATCTCGGGCGTGGGAGCGGACCTGCACGACGCGCTCGCCCGCCAGCGCGAGCGCCGCAAGCGCCTGTTCGCGCTCGCCGCCGCCGAGGGCGTCGCGCTGGGGGCCACCGGAACCCATCCCTGGGCGGACTATCGCGAGCAGCCGATCATCGACACCGAGCACTACCGCCGTGTCGAGGCGGGCCTGAAGTACGTCGCATGGCGTAACAACACCTTCAGCCTGCACGTGCACCTGGGCGTGCGCGACCTCGAGCGGGCGGTGCACGCGTGCGACCGCCTGCGCCCGGTGCTGCCGCTGCTCCTGGCGATCTCCGCGAACTCGCCGTTTCTGGACGGCCGCGACAGCGGGCTGCATTCCGCGCGCACGCAGAGCTTCACCAAGAGCTTCCCGCGCTGCGGCGTTCCCGATGCGTTCGGCGGCTGGCCGGCCTACCGCGAGTACATCGAGTTCCTCAAGCGGACCAACTCGATCGTCGAGTTCACGCAGGTCTGGTGGTCGGTCAGGCCGCACTTCAGCTTCGGCACGGTGGAGGTGCGCATCTGCGACGCGCAGGCGACGGCGCGCGAGTCCGACGCGCTGGCCTCGTTGATGACGGCATGCATCGCGCAGGCCGTCCGCGACGTGGACGAAGGCGTGCCGTTCGACGATCCGACCCCGCGCATGATCGAGGAGAACATGTGGCGGGCGATCCGCTTCGGGCTCGACGGGCGGTTGATCGACCTGCAGCGGGCCGAGGAGTACCCGGCGCGCGAGGCGATCGAGCGGCTGGCGGCCTGGACGGCGCCGATCCGCGCCGAGCTCGGCATCGAGCTGGCCTTTCCCGAGCGCAACGGCGCCCAGCGCCAGCGCCAGCTGATCGAGGCGGGCGCGGCGCGTGAGGAGGTCTTCGCGGCGTCGGTCGCGGAGACCTTGCAGACCTACTCACAGGAGGTGACGGTATGAGCACCGATCCAACAGGTGCGCCCGGCGCAGGCGGCGGGGTCGGCGACGCGCCGCCGGAGCCCAGCGAGGAGGACCGCTTGCGTGCCCAGCGCGCGGCTTACGAGGCCGAACTGAGCCGCATCACGGCCGCCGACATGATGCTGCAGGCGGCCGTCTCGCTGTTGAACATCGGCGGCCACCGGCTCGCGCCGCGCGGCCCTCAGCCGCCCGACGCCACGGGCGCGCCGCCGGTGGCCGAGAGCGACCTCGAGCAGGTGCGCGATGCGATCGATGGCGTCAGGGCGCTGCTCGAGATCCTCGAGCGCCGGCTTCCGAGCGAGCTCGGCCCGCTCCGCGACGCGCTCTCGCAGCTGCAGATGGCCTACGCGCGGGAGGTCCAGGCGAGCGGCGCAGACGCCCGGCCGGGCGGCGCGGCGCCCGCAGGCGAGCCGCAGGGCGAGCCCGGTGACGCCGGCGGCGGGAAGCAGGGCCAGGGGGAGGGAGCGGACGAGCAGCCCCCTCCGGGTCCCGGGCCGGCCGAGTCGAGCGGCAGGCTGTGGGTGCCCGGGCGCTGAGGCCCTGCCAGCCGCCCTGATGCTGGCCGGCACGTTGCCGGCCGGCACGATAGACTGCGCGCGCGTTTGCACCGGGTAAGCGCTCGTGCCGAGCGATCCGGGCGTCAAATGTGCGCGCGACGATCCTCGCGCGGCACGCCAATCAGACCGCGGAGGATTTTCTGTTGAGCAGCTTTCTGACGAACCATGGGGTCGTCGTCGCCCTCGTTTGCGCCGCGTGCGCCGTCGTATACGGCCTGGTGACGACGCGCGCCCTGCTTGCGCTGTCGCCCGGCAACGAGAAGATGCAGAGCATCTCGCTGGCCGTCCAGCAGGGCGCGCGCGCCTATCTGAACCGCCAGTACACGACGATCGCGGCCGTCGGCGTGGTGCTGTTCGTGGCGCTGATCTTCATCCAGAACATCGCGGTGGCGGGCGGCTTTGCGATCGGCGGTCTGCTGTCCGGCGCGACCGGCTACATCGGCATGAACGTCTCGGTTCGCGCAAACGCGCGTGTCGCCGAGGCAGCT
>DATHGU010000144.1:0-8514 GCA_035317495.1 Solirubrobacteraceae bacterium | reverse complement strand
AGACCGAGTCGGGGAAGGTCGTCTCCTCCCACTCCTCCGCGTGTGGAGCGAGCTCCTTCGTCGCGAAGTTGCGGATCGACTCCCGCAGCTGCTCGTGATCGTCCGTGAAAATGAAGTGCCGCTTCCTTGCGGCGAAGTCGGGCGGCCTGGCGATGGGGATCGCCGTGCACACGGACATGGCGACGCCGCCGATCCTCGCCTTCGGCACCGAGGAGCAGAAGCAGGAGTGGGTCGTGCCGGCGATCAAGGGCGAGAAGATCCTGTGCCTCGGGATCACCGAGCCGGATGCCGGCTCGGACGTCTCGGGGATAAAGACGCGCGCCGTGCGCGATGGCGAGGAATTCGTGATCAACGGATCGAAGACGTACATCACGAACGGCCACCGCGCGGACGTGATCGTGCTCGTGACGAAGACCGACGTCGACGCGGGCTACGACGGCTTCACGCTGTTCCTCGTACCGATGGACGCGCCCGGCGTGATCCGCGAGAAGAAGCTCGAAAAGCTCGGCATGCACGCCTCAGACACGGCGCTGCTCGCCTTCCAGGACGTGCGCGTGCCGGCCTCGGCGGTGCTCGGACAGGTCGGCAAGGGCTTCTACCACATCATGTGGGAGCTCCAGGGCGAGCGCCTGATCGGCGCAGCCGGGATGGTCGCGGGCTCGCAGAAGTGCTTCGAACGCACGCTGCAGTACGCGCACGAGCGCAAGGCGTTCGGCCGTGAAATCGGCAAGTTCCAGGTGATCCGCCACAAGTTCGCCGAGATGGCCACGAAAATCGAGTCGGCCCGCCAGATGGTCTACGTGACGGCGTGGCGCTTCAACAACGGCGAGTACCCCGTACGCGAGATCTCGATGGCCAAGCTGCACGCGGCGCGCATCGCCGTGGAAGTGGCCGACGAATGCATCCAGATCCACGGCGGCGCCGGCTACATGAAGGAGTACGGCGTCGAGCGAGTGTGGCGCGACATGCGCCTGAACCGCATCGGCGCGGGCACCGACGAGATCATGCTCGACGTGATCGGCCGCTCGTACGGGCTTTGAGTTGAGCGCGTTCGGGCGTGAGTCAGGCGTCCAGGTAGCTGACCGTCGCGCCCACCGCCTCATACGCCGCGCTCGCGCGGCGGTCGGCGCTGAGCAGGGTCGCGCCGTGCTCGCCGGCCGTCGCGGCGATCAGAGCGTCGTACAGCGCGCCGCCGCGTATGCCGGCAGCTGCCGCTCGGCCCAGGCACGCGCGAGCGGCTTCGCCGCTCAGCGTCAGCCACGGCCGCGAGAAGACGCGCTCGAGCGCATCGAAGACCACGGTCGGGGTCGTGCGATACCCCTCGGGCAAGCGACTGATCACGGCCGCGGTCTCGAAGGCGACATGCGAAGGGAGGGCTCGCTCATCGCTTGCGATCGCGGCACGAGATGCCTCATGCGCCGGGTGCCAGCTGCACAGCGCGGCAATCAGCACGCTCGAATCCAGCGCAATCACCTCCTCACGCTTTCGAGCACCGCGCGAACCGTAGCCTGGTCCAGCGGGGGCGGCTCCGGATCGAGCACGATCACCGCAAGCCCGTCCCGCTCCTCGACCCTGGCACGGGAGTCTGGGGTGGTCAACTCCAGCTTCCCGTCGGACTCGGTCAGCTCGAGCTCCGTCGGCCCGTCGATGCCAAGCGCCTCTCGCATCGGCTTGGGGATCACGATCCGGCCCACACCGTCAATGGCAACTCGCATACCATCAGATTACCAGCCCGCCCTATGAGCACACCCACACCGCCCTTCTCCGACGAGCACGAGGAGCTGCGACAGTCGATCCGCGGCTTCATCGAACGCGAGCTCGCCCCCCACGCGCAGCAATGGGAGGACGAGCGCTGGTTCCCCGACGACGTCTTCCCCAAGCTCGCGGCTCAGGGCCTGCTCGGCCTGAAGTACCCGCAGGAGCTGGGCGGGCAGGGCGGCGACTACCTGCACGAGGCGGTGCTGTGCGAGGAGATGGCCGCGATCGGCTCCGGCGGCGCAGCGGCGGGGATCGGCGCGCACATCAACATCGCCACGCCGCCGATCTGGAAGTTCGGCTCAGACGAGCAGAAGCAGCGCTACCTGGTGCCGGCGATCCGCGGCGAGAAGATCGGCGCGCTGGGCATCACCGAGCCGCACGCCGGCTCGGACGTCGCCGCGCTGCGCACGCGCGCCGAGCCGACCGACGACGGCTGGATGGTGAATGGCGAGAAGACCTACATCACAAACGGCGTGCGCGCGGACTTCATCGTGACCGCCGTGAAGACGAGCAGCGAGGGCGGCCATCACGGCATCTCCTTCCTGATCGTCGACCGGGGCGAGGGCGTCAGCTCGTCGAAGCTCGAGAAGCTCGGCTGGCACGCCTCTGACACGGCCACGATCAGCTTCCAGGACGTGTTCGTGCCGCGCGAGAACCTGCTCGGCGGCCTGCACGAGGGCTTCGCGCTGATCATGGCCAACTTCCAGTGGGAGCGCCTGGCGATGGCGCTCGGCGCGGTCGGCGCGATGCGGCTCGCGTGGGAGCGCACCGCGGCGTTCGCGCGCGAGCGCGAGGCCTTCGGCCGCCCGCTGTCCAGCCACCAGGCGATCCGCCACAAGCTCGTCGACATGGCCACCTCCGCGCACACGTGCCGCTGCGTCACCTACGACGCGCTGCGCCGCTTCGTCGCCGGCGAGGAGCCCGTGCGCGAGGTTACGATGGCCAAGCTGCTCACCCAGCGCGCCTCCTTCGAGCTGATGGACGAGTGCCTGCAGATACACGGCGGCGCCGGCTACATGCGCGAGTACTGGGTCGAGCGCGCCGCGCGCGACGCGCGCCTCGGGCCGATCGGCGGCGGCAGCGACGAGATCATGCGCGAGATCCTCGGTCGCGTGCTGGCGCTCTAGCGGTACCGCCGCCCGGGCCAGCCGCCGGCCACCAAGCCTCGTCGCCGCCGCGCCGTAGGCCGCCCGCCAAGGCAGCGGCTTTTGCGCGAAGCGTCGGACCTCCCCATCTCCGCTCATGTGTGCGGGCGATCGGGCCGATAACGCATACGTGGTCTCTCCGCGCCGCGCCAAAATCGCCGCAAATCGCCGTTTCGCGCTGCTCGCGCTGCTGACGCTGTGCGTGTGCGCCTGCGTGCTCGCATCGGCGGCGCTCGGCTCATCGCCGCGCACCTCGACGCTCGCCAGCGGCGCCTCGAGCCGCTCCAGCCACAGCGCCCCGGCCAAGCACCCGAACGGGCGTCGGGGCGCGAGGCGCCGCAAGGGGAAGTGCGCCAGACGGAGCAGCCTGCACGAACTCGGAGGCAAAGTCAGGCGCAAGGGCAGGAACCGGCACGCCAAGCGCGGCGCGCGCTGCGGCAGGAAGCACGGGCAAAGGAAGCAGGCGACCAAGCACACGACGAAGCACACGGCGAAGCACAAGGCCTCGCACAGCAGCTCGTGCACCGACGCCGACCTGCGCCCGACCGGCGAAGACCTCGAGCGCGCACGCGCCGCGACGCTGTGCCTGATCAACCGCGAACGAACCGACCGCGGCGAGCAGCCGCTGCAGGCCGACGCGCATCTGCAGCAGGCCGCGCAGGAACATTCCGAAGACATGAGCTCGCGCGACTACTTCGAACACGTCGGGCCGCGCGGCGACACACCGGTCGAGCGCATGCGCGCGACCGGGTACATCTTCAGCTCGCACGTCGGCTACGAAATCGGCGAGAACATCGGCTGGGGCACGCTGTGGCTGGCCTCGCCCCGCGCGATGGTCAGCTCGTGGATGCAGTCGCCGGGCCACCGCGCGAACATCCTCGATGCGCACTTCCGCGACACCGGCATCGGCATCTCCCCGCACCCGCTCTCCTCGCTCGCGCGCGGCCAGGCCGGCGCGACGTACACGCAGGACTTCGGCGTCATCAGCGGCTCCTGACGGCCCCCTGGCGCCGACGTCGCGAAGCGCTCGGATAACCTCCGCGCACATCAACGACAAGGAGACAGAACGGCTATGGGAGTACTCGACGGCAAGTCGGCGATCGTCACGGGCTCGGCGCGCGGAATCGGACGCGCCACGGCGGAGCTGCTCGTCTCGCAGGGCGCGCAGTGCCTGATCAACGACCTCGACGGCGATGTGGCCGAGCAGGCCTCGGCGGAGATCGCCGGTGAGACAGCCGTGTTCGCCGGAGACCTGACCAAGCCCGGCGTACCCGACCAGCTCGTGCAGAAGGCCATCGACTCCTTCGGCAAGATCGACATCATCGTCAACAACGCCGGCTACACGCTCGACGCGCCGATCCACAAGATGTCCGACGAGCACTTCCAGGCGATGCTCGACATCCACACGGTCGTGCCCTTCCGCGTGATCCGCGCGGCCGCGCCGCACCTGCGCGAGCCGGCCAAGAAGGAGAAGGAGGAAGGCAAGGAGGTGTTTCGCAAGATCGTCAACATCTCCTCGACCTCCGGCACCTTCGGCAACGCCGGCCAGGCCAACTACTCGGCCGGCAAGGCCGCCGTCGTGGGCCTGACGAAAACGGTCGCCAAGGAGTGGGGCCAGTTCAAAGTCAACGTCAACGCCGTCGCGTTCGGCTTCATCGACACGCGCCTGACGCAGGCCAAGGTCGACGAGAACACGATGGAAAAGGACGGCGAGAAGATCCAGCTCGGCATTCCCGAGCAGATGCGCGGGATGGCCTCGATGCTGATCCCTCTCGGACGCCCCGCCTCACCCGAGGAGGCCGCCGGCGGCGTCTTCTTCCTCTGCTCACCCTGGTCCAACTACGTGCACGGCCAGACGCTGCACGTGACCGGCGGCATGTTCGGCGGGATGACCGGCTGACCGAGCGGATCGCCGGTCCGACCGAGCCGACTACCCTCCGCCGGGGCCCTTGAGGTCGAGCAGGCAGCCGGAGAAGTACGCCCCGGCCGCCGAGCCGAGGTACGCGACCAGCGCGGCGAGCTCCTCGTCGCGGCTGTGCGCGCCGGGCGCGATCGCGACGGTCGTGATGCCGTGCCGAGCCCACTCGATCGACAGCGTGCGCGCGAGGTTCTCGAGGCCCGCGCGCGCGGCCTCGGCGTGCTGCGCGAGCCCCGCCGGGTCCGTTGCGGCCGGGGGCGCGAGGTAGACGATCCGTCCGGCCCGCGCGGGCTCGATGAAGGCGGCGTTGGCCACCGCGCGCGTGGCCGCCCACGCGCCGTCAAGGCAGGCTCGCAGGACGGCCCGCGAGGTGTCCTGCTCGCCCGGCGCGCCGCGCGCGTGCTCCTGCGCGAACGCACTGGCGACGTCGATCACCAGCAGGTCGGTGCCCGCGTCGGGCGCGTCGCCGGGCTGCCATGTCGAGACCCGTGCTCCCAGCGCGGCGCACGCCGAGCCGACGGCCCGCGCGAGGTCGCTGTCGCCGGCGCCCTGGGGCGCCTGCGCGATCAACACCGATACGCCCGCGAGCAGGCCGGGGCGCAGGAGCGCGGACGGGTCGATCGTGCCGGGCACCGAGAGCACACTAGTCGCGCGAACCGCTGAGGCGCTCTGGCGCCGATCGCCGCACACGATCTGTGCGAGGTGGCGGAGCGAGCGCCGGGCGCTCAGACGGGATCGATGCGATCCGCGCCGGCGGGCGCGGAGGACGCTTCGAGCGGGAGGTTCGCGCCGGGAGTGGCAGGCACGACGACGCCGCGCAGCTCGAAGTAGAGGACCGCGGCGGCGAGCGCGGAGAGCGGCGCGCTGAGCACGCCGACGATCACGCGGGCCACGATGCCCACGCCGGAGCCGGCCGAGTCGGCGCCCAGCTCGATACCGGAGCCGACGATCACGACGAGGATGTCGAGCACGAGGATCACGCCGAAGACCTGCCAGCCGTTGCCGCGCACGAGCTCGCGGCTGCGCGCAAGCGCCGCGAAGACCCCGGGGCGCTCGAGCACGACGACGGGGGCGGCGACGGACCAGATCGTGATCAGGATCAGGCCCGGGACGATCAGCAGCACGAAGCCGATCACGATTCCCACGCCGGCGACGATGCCCACGAGGATCAGCTGTCCGAGCACGGGCATTGCCGCCTGCAGCAGTCCGTTGACGCTCGCGTCCCGCCGGCCGTCCTGCAGGTCGGAGACCAGCTCGACGACCATTCCGGTGAACAGCGTGGTGGCGATCAGGCTGATGATCACCGCGACGAGCGCGAGAGCGGGCGCGGCGGCCACGAGCAAGGCGCTGAGGATGCCTGTGATCACGAACACGACCGCGGCTGCGGGTAGCAGCACGGGCGCTTGATCGACGTAGATGTCGAACACCCGGCGGATCACCGCCCCCACGTCGAGTGAGCCATTCATCGGATATCCACGCGTGCCCGGTCAGCTCAGGCGACGGCCGCGCCCTTCGGCGGGCGGCGCTCGTCGCGCACGCGGCGCAGGATGCCCTTCCGGCCATGCTCCTGCAGCCCGGCGTACAGCCGGCGGATCTCGACGAGGATCTCGTCGGCGACGGCCTGCTGTTGCTCGCGCGTGGGGTTCTCGACCTTCTCCCAGCTGATCGCCTCGCCGTACTGGACGGTGACCTTGGGGAACTGCAGGCGCTTCCAGTTGCGTACCCGCGAGGAGCCGAAGATCGCGATCGGGACGACCGGCGCGCCCGTCTCGAGCGCCAGGCGGCCGATGCCGCGCTTGGCCTGCTCGGAGACTTTGCCGGTGCGCGAGCGACCGCCCTCGCAGTACATGGTGACCGCGCCGCCCCGGTTGAGGATCGTCTCGGCGGTGATGAACGTCTCCTCGTCGCGTGCACCGCGGCGCACGGGGAACACCCCGCCGTGAGTGTAGATGAACTGCATCGGTTTTTTGAACAGCTGCGACTTGGCCATGAAGCGGACCTTGCGGCGAATGAAGCAGCCCATCAGGAAGTGATCCATGAACGAGAAGTGGTTGGGCGCGAGGATCACGGCGCCGCTGCCGGGCGCGTTCTCGGATGAGATCGCACGCGCGCGCAGGAAGGTGTAGGCGTACAGCGAGGTGATCGCGCGCACGAGGTCGTAGACCCAATCCGGCTCTCGCGTGCGCGCGCGCACGTGAAAGCGGTCGAAGTACTCCTTCGGTCGCGGATCGCTGTAGACCTGCTCGCGCATCGGTGCGAGATCGCTCATCTGAGCGCTGTACCTCGCAGGGCTCGCAAAGTTACTCGCGCCGGCACGCGCTGCACGGCATCGCAAGACATCCGACGCTCACGCCGCGCCGCGGGCGCGCGCCAGCGCATCGGCCCAGCCCGCCAGCAGCGCGCCGCGCTCGTCCTCGCTCATCGATGGCTCGTAGCGACGCTCGCCGACCTCCGATCGCTCGCGCCCGCCGAGCCGCGCGTGCTCTCCGCGCAGGTCGCTTACCGTCCACAGTCCAGCGCCGACGCCGGCCAGATAGGCGGCGCCCAGCGCGGTCATCTCGGCCAGCTCGCCGAGCACGATGGGAACGCCGAGCACGTCGGCCTGGAACTGCATGAGCCACCCGTTCGCGCTCGCCCCGCCGTCGGCGTGCAGCTCGCCGAGCGGCTGAGGGCTGGCGATCTCCATCGCGCGCACGGCATCGACCGTCTGGTAGGCGATCGCCTCGAGCGTGGCGCGCGCCAGGTGCGCCCGCCCGCTTCCGCGTGTCAGGCCGACGATCGTGCCGCGCGCGTGTGGATCCCAGTGCGGCGATCCAAGCCCGGTGAGCGCCGGCACGAAGTACACGCCGTCGTTGCCCTGCAGGCTGCGCGCGAGATCCTCGGTCTGCTCGGCGCGCTCGATGATCCGCAGGCCGTCGCGCAGCCACTGCACGGCTGCGCCGGTCACGAAGATCGACGCCTCGAGCGCATACGCGCGCGACTGCCCGATCCCGCAGGCGACCGTCGCGAGCACCCCGGGCGGCGGCTCGGGCACGGTGAAGCCGGCGTTGAGCAGCACGAACGAGCCCGTGCCGTAGGTGTTCTTGCCGGTACCCGGATCGACACACGTGTGGCCGAACAGCGCGGCCTGCTGGTCGCCCGCCACGCCGCACAGCCGGACGGAGTGCCCGTGCAGCGCCTCCGCGCGCGTCCGCCCGTAGTCATCGGCGCTCGCCAGCACGCGCGGCAGAGCCCGCTCGGGGACGCCGAACAGCTCGAGCAGCTCAGGGTCCCAGCGGCCGCTGGCGATGTCGTACAGGAGCGTCCGCGACGCGTTCGTGGCATCCGTCAGGTGCTCCCCGGTGAGCTTGAAGATCAGCCACGAGTCGACCGTGCCGAACGCCGCGCGGCCGTCCCGCGCGCGCTCGCGCAGCCCGTCGACGTGCTCGAGCAGCCACTCGATCTTGGTGGCCGAGAAGTAGGGGTCGAGCACCAGCCCGGTGCGCGCGCGCACGAGTGGCTCGTGCCCCTGCTCGCGCAGCTCCTCGCAGCGCGCGGCCGTGCGCCGATCCTGCCAGACGAGCGCGTTGTGCAAGGGCTCGCCGGTCGCCGGATCCCACACGCAGACGGTCTCGCGCTGATTGGTGATGCCGAGCGCCTCGAGATCGCCCGGGCGTACGCCGGCGTCCTGCAAGGCCTCGCCGGCGACGGCCA
>DATHGU010000143.1:0-3273 GCA_035317495.1 Solirubrobacteraceae bacterium | reverse complement strand
GGTCGGCGTCACGCGCTTTGGCTTCAAGCCGATCCTGCTGATCGGCCTGCTGTTCGTCACCGCCGGTCTGTTCTGGTTCTCGCGCGTACCGGGCAGCGGAGGCTCGTTCGCCGCCGACGTGCTCGGCCCGTCGCTGCTCGCCGCGGTCGGCCTGGGACTGTCCTTCGTGCCGGTGACGATCGCGGCCGTGACCGGCACCCGCCCATATGAGGCCGGACTCGCCTCGGGGCTGGTCAACACGGCCCAGCAGGTGGGCGGTGCGTTGGGCCTGGCGATCCTCGCCACGGTCGCCAACAGCCGCACGAACAGCGTCATGCACACCGGCCAGCACGATGTTGCGATCGCTCTCACGAAGGGCTTCGAGCGCGCCTTCCTGGTCGGCGCGGGGTTCGCCCTGGTCGGCGCGGTGCTGACGATCGTGCTGATCTCCTCGCGCGACAGCCGCTCGCACTCGCTAAGCGCACGCGGCGAAGTGGCGGCCGCGTCCACGCGCGGCTACTGACCGGCGTCTCGCCGTCCGCGGTTACTTGTAGGTGAACTGGTCGGTGTAGGTGAACTGGTCGGCCGAGACCCTCGGGCTGGTCTGGATGCCGACTCTAGCTCTTACGTTGACCGTCGCCGCTTCGCGCGCCGGAGCGACAGCCGTGCACGTCGTGATCGCGCTCTCCGTGCAGCTGAACTTCGCCTGGGACTGCGCGACGAATCCATCCATCTTTCCGCCATCGATGTCCGCGACCGCTGCGGCCGCGCCATGTGGGCCACCGATGACTCGGTCGCCGGATCGTGGAAGGGCGCGATACAGCGGCCGCTCAGCGGGTCGGGCAGCATACGCCGGCTGGGATCCCGTTGGCGCCCGGATACGTGCCGAAGTAGGAGTCGAAGGAGTGGTTCTCCTGCATGATCATGACGACCTGCTGGATCTTGTGGATGCCTTCGGGCGCCGCCGCCGCGGTCGGCACGAGCGTCAGCACAGTGGCGAGCACAGCGCAAGCGCTCATCAAAACTCGGCAAGGTCGCATCATGAGTCGCCCCCAGGCTTTCAGAAGTCCTACATGTCCTGCACGTTGTCCCCAGCGGTTGGCCTACAGTGCCCGTGGTCTGGACGAAGTAAACGGCGATACGACATCCGCGTGCGACGTGCATTTCCGGCGGAAGGCGGGGTAATGAAGTCCGTTATGGGACCCGACGGGCTTGGATCGTGACCGTGCCAGCGCTCGCGAGCTTCGAGGTGGAGCGCTTCGAGTTGACGGGCGACGACTGCCTTGAGGTGCACGGCCGGTGGTTCGGGGTTCGCGGCCGGCGCTTCATGCGCCCCGCCCTGACGGTCGTGACCGACGGGCGAGAGCAGCGCTTGCTGGCCATGCTCGATCACAAGCCGTGGAGTGCCGAGGAGGGCGAGGCGTGGCTCGCCGCGTTCCCCTGGTCGGCAGATCCGGCCGTTCTGGGCGAGACGGAGCTCACCGTTGCTCCCGACCTTACGGTCCCCCTTCCGCCGCCGTCTTCGCGCACGCCTGGGCGGCGCCCTCGGCGCGCCCGCTCGCCAGATGCAGCAGCCCGAGGGGCCCGCGCTACGGGCGATGCCCGCGCACCGAAGCGGGCGGGAGCGGATGATCCCGCGACGCACGCGGGCCGGCTGCGGGCCGAGCGAGACGTGGCGCTGCGGTCGCGCGATCAGGCGATTGCCGAGCTCGAGGCGGTCAAGCGGGACCGCGTTCGCCTGGGCAAGGATCTGAGGGAGGCGCTCGCGGCACGCGATGCGGCCATCGCCGAGCGCTACGACGCGATCGAGGCGGAGGTCAGCCTGCGCATCGCCGATCTGCGCGCCGAGGCGGAGCGCGAGCGAGCGGCGGCCGGCCTGGCCGCGCAGAGCGCGCGCGAGCGCGACACGGCGCGTGCGGCACGCGACGAGGTGTCCCGTGAACGCGACGAGGCCCGCGTCGAGCGCGACTCAGCGCGGCATGAGCGCAACCGACTGCTGGCCGAGCGCGACACGGCGCGCAACCGCGTGGAGGAGGTCACCCGCCACTGGGAGCTGGCCGCCGCGCGTGGTACCCGCCGAACAGAGGAGCGCGACGCGTTCGCGATCGAACGCGATCGCCTGGCGCGCGAGCGCGACGCCGCGTTGGAGCAGCGCGATCGCGCGGCGGGTGAGCGCGACGCCGCAGTGGAGCAACGGGACCGGGCTGTCAGCGAGCGGGCCGACGTGCGGGACGAGGGTCAGGTCACGCTGGTCGATCTCGCGGCGCAGTCGCCCGAGAACGAGCACGCAGGGGCGCCGCAGCCGACCGAGCGCAGGCTTCCAGAGGTAGAGACCGAGATAGTAGAGACCGACGTAGAGACCGCGGCGCCTGCCCGAGCGCCCGCCAGCCGGCCCCCGGCGGACACTCCGCGCTCTTCAGGCGCACGCTCGCCAAGACGTCCGCCGAGCCCCCCCGCTCCGGCGGCGAATCGCAGAGCCGACGGCGTCGGTCCGAGCAGGCAGCCCGCTTCGACCGCTCGATCCGCCACGACCGTGGACGCCTCAGATGTGTGGCGTACGCGCCTACTCGCGGCTACCGCGCTGTTCGTCGCCGTCGTACTGCTGCTCGTTATCTTGCTCGCGAGATGAGCCGGCCCCCGCGCGTCAGGCCTTGAGCTCGAGCTTCAGCTCACACGCGTCGACAGAGGCGCGGGTGCCCGGTGTCTCGGAGGCGTCCATCGCGGCCATCACCTTCGCGCCTGCCTCCATGTCCTCTGCCGTGGCGAAGTACTGGAGGACCACGGCGTTGCCCTGACCCTCGTCGAACAGCATCGTCAAGCCTGTCGACGGCACACCGGGAGGTGGCCCATCGGACTCCTTGATCCTCGCGAGCAGCCCCTCCAACCGCTCGGCACTCACGTCGGTGAACCTCACGACACGTACATACATGGCCAACCTCCTCGCGTTTGGTAGGCGCAACATACACGGCGATGAGTTCGGCGTCGCGCGGCGGTCCTAACGTATGACGTATGAGCGCCAATCCGAAAGGAGGCAACCATGCCCGACAACAAGATTGGAACCCGCGAGGAATGGCAGGCGGCTCGCGACGAGCTCGCCACGCTCGAGGCCGAGCACAGCAAGCTCGGCCAGAAGGCGACCGAGCAGCGGCGCCAGCTGCCCTGGGTTGCGGTGGAGAAGGAGTACCGGTTCGACACCGAGGACGGCAAGAAGACGCTCGCCGAGCTCTTCGACGGGCGCTCGCAGCTGCTCGCCTACAACATCATGTTCGGGCCCGATTACGAGCTCGGCGCCTG
>DATHGU010000142.1:0-7202 GCA_035317495.1 Solirubrobacteraceae bacterium | reverse complement strand
CGACTGAGGCGTCGGTCCCTCCACGTCGAGCTCCGCGATGCCGCCCAGGAACTTGCCCTCCGCGATGGCTCCCAGCCGCCGTCCCACGAAGTAGGTCGCCTCGGCCACGACCAGCGCGGGGACGACGAGGCGGAGGTCCGCTCGCGCGAGCGCCGCGCGGGAGGCGAGATGGTCCTGGTCGTCTACGTCCGCAGTCGCGTAAAGCGGGCCGGCGTCAACGACGGCCAGGGAGGTCATCCCACTCCTGCTCCAGGAGCTGCTCCATGTCTCGGGCGGTACTGCGATGACCGCTGCCGCCGAGATCCGCGAACGCGAGTGTGCGCGGCTGGCTTTCGACTAGACCGAGGTGTTGTGCGAGCGCGGTGCGCGCGATCTCGGACGCAGACGCGTGTTGCCTCTGTGCCTCGCGCGCGAGCGCCTGTGCGAGGTCATCGGGCAGGGATACGGTGGTGCGCTTCATACGTGCATACTAGCATCACGTAAGCAGCTCGCGCCAGCGGTCGGAGCCCGGGTCCGCCGGCTCGGTCGACTCGATGAAGTCCACGAGCACGTCGATGAAGCGCTGCGGCTCGTCCAGCTGGGGGAAGTGTCCGGACTCGGGGAAGATCTCCAGACGGCTGCCGGGCACTCGCTCGTGGGTTGCGCGACCGTGTGAGACCGGAATGATCGAGTCGCGCTCGCCCCACACCAGCAGGAAGGGGATTTTCTCCGCCAGGTACAGGCGGTTGGAGGCGTCGACCCGCTGGCCGCCCGGCTCCACGACCGCGCGAAGCGTGTGCACGAAAGCCGCGCGCGCCTCGGCATCGGACAGCGTCGCGTGCCCGCGGGCGATCTCCTCGATGTCCGTGCGAGCGCGAAGGCCCAGGCGGCCGAGCATGCTCGCGACGAGCTGACCGGCGTCGAGCAGTCGCGTGGCGGCCAACAGCGGCAGCACGAACTCCGAGGCGGGCAGCGTGGCGGCCCGCAGCAGCACGTTGACGTCGCGCCCGAGGCCGCCGCTGTCGATGAGCGCGAGACGTTCGGTGCGCTCGGGGAACTGGTAGGAGAACTGCATCGCGATGCCCCCGCCCAGAGAGTGCCCGAGGATGCTCGCGCGCTCGTGTCCGAGGGCGAGCAGCAGGTCGCGAACGGTGCTGGCGTGCGCCCCAAGCGAGTAGTCGCCGCGCGGCTTGGCCGAGTAGCCGTGGCCGATCAGGTCGGGCGCGATCACCGTGTAGTGGCGAGCCAGATACGGCATCACGCGCTCCCACGTCGCCGAGCTCGAGGTGATCCCGTGGAGCAGCACGAGCACCGGGCCACTGCCGGCCTGCCGGTACGCGATCCGGTGACCGTGCATCGTCAGCCGGCGCAACGTGGGCGGCTCGAGCGCCTTCGGACGCGAGGGCTTCGAGGCCACGGGGAGCTTCGGATCGTCGGTTGCGATGGCTGACGGGCGCATGGTGATTCGCAGGTTCGACCGCGAGCGCAAAGAGTAGCGCCGGGCCCGACCGCCTTCGCCGCTGCGGTCGTGTGTTTCCCCAGTTTCCAGCATATTTGGCCGAAAGCACGGCGCTTGCGATACAGTCGCGGCGTGACGCAGAAGAACGCCGTGAGCGCGTTGGCGGGAATCAGGATGGCGATTGGCGTGGCCTCCTGGACGACGCCGAGGCTCGCCGGCAAGCTGTTCGGCCTCGACGCGCGGGCCAACCCGCAGTCGCCGTACCTGGCGCGCCTGTTCGGCGTGCGCGACGTGGCGCTCGCGTGGGGCGCGCTGAGCAGCGAGGGCGATACCCGCCGGCAGTGGCTCACCGCGGGCCTGGCCTGCGACGTGGCCGACACGCTCGCGGGCGTCGCCGGTGGGCGCGGCGGATACCTGCCGAAGCTGACCAGCGTGCTCGTGAGCGCGACCGCGCTGTCGGCCGTTGTGCTGGGCGCGGCGGCGCTCGGCGACGACTGAGCACGGCGTCGCGCTCAGCCAGGCTCGGCTCTCGGCCAGGCGCAGCCGCTAGACGGCGTTGCCGACCGGCTGCAGCCGCTAGACGGCGTTGCCGACCGGCTGCCTGGCGGTCTCGGCGGCGGCGTCGGGTCCGAGGAAGGGGCTGAGCGTCAGGTAGATGAGCTGCGAGCCCGCGTCGCACAGTTCGTGCAGGCGCGCGTGCTCGATGTAGTAGTGCAGCACCTGCCAGACGCCTCCGGCGACCGCCTCGGCGGCGATCTCGGGGACCTCGATGTGCGCCGGCGCGAGCTCGAAGCCGGGACGCAGGTAGGCGGTGAAGGCCAGCAGCGCCGACGCGCGGATCTCGATCGCCTCGGGGCTCGCTCCGAACGTGTCGACGAGCGTCAGATGCGCATGGGCCGGCTCGGAGCAGACGTAGTCGAGCAGCGCCCGCATGCCGGCCGCCACGCCGTCGGCCCACTCGTCCCGGTGCGGCTCGAACGCCGCGGCGGTGATGCGCAGCGCCTGGTGCAGCCCGACCTTCTGCGCGCCGAGGAACGCGTCGTGCTTGGTCGGGTACATCTCGTAGAAGGTCTCGTGCGAGACGTTCGCGCGCGAGGCGATCTCGGGGATCGTGAGGCCCGCGAAGCCCTTCTCGGCGACGATCGCGGCGGTCGCGTCGACGATCCGTTCGCGCTGGCTCTTGATGACCTCCTCGCGGGTAAGGTCATGGCGCCCGCTCGGCAGGCGGCCTTCGGAGTGGCGCTCGCGCTCGGAGGCCTGCTTGTCATCCCGGCCGGCGGACCTACGGCGCACGCGGGCGCCTCCGTCGAGTCCGAGCGGCAGGTCGGGGGGATACGCGTTCGCCCAGCTGCCGAATTCGTCGGCCAGCCGGGGCAGCTCGTGCGAGCGCCCCTGGCGCAGGCGGGTGGCCGACACCTCGCGGATGCCGCCGATCAGGAACTTCGTCGTCAGGTCGACCGGGTTCTCCGACCACGCGCGATCGCGACCGGCCTGGACCGTCCGCTCGAGCGCCTGCAGCGTACGGTTGCGGCGCTCGAGCGCCCGCGGGCCCGCGCCGAACGTGCCGAGCAGCGCGAGCGTCATCGCCTCGGGCTCGGCCCCGGCCAGCTCGGTGAACGCGCCCAGCGCTCGGCGCAGGCTGTCCTGCGGCGAGTCGCCGGCACCGTAGGCCTCGGCTACCTCGATCGTGGTGCGCCCGGCGATGTCCTCGTAGGCACCCAGCAGCAGCTCTTCCTTGTCGGCGTACAGGTTGTAGAAGGTCGGTCGCGAGACGTGTGCGAGCTGCGTGAGGTCGAGGATCCGCACGGCGGGGTATCCGCGCTCGGCGATCAGCTCGATCATCGCCGAGCGCAACCGCTCGCGCTGGTCTCGCTCGACCTGCTCGCGCGTCATGCCGTGCGCGCCGGTCGGCAGGCGGCGGTAGCGGGCGCCATTGACAGCGGGCGCGGGGGCGTCCGCCTTGCGGGACTTGGTGCTGGCCTTGCGCTCCGTCATGTTTCCAAGACAGCTGGTTGGAAACCCCTCGTTGACGTCAAAACGAGCCAAGCGTACCAGCCCCCGCCGGGCCCCGTCCTGGGCGCTCAGCCGCGAATCGTGCGCGAGCTCCCGAGCACCGCCCCGGAGGAGTCGAGCGCCCGCACGGCCACGTACGGCGCTGCGCTGGGAAGGGTGAACGCCGTCTCGAAGCCGCTGCGCTGGGCGCTCGCGACGAGCGCGAGCGTGGTCGGCGACGATCCCGCGACCAGCTGCCAGCTGGCCGTTCGCGTGTCGCCGTTCCAGCTCGCATAGACGCTCGCGCGCCCGCCCGTCGCGGGGACGGCGGCGATCGAAGGAGCGCCGGCCGGCGCTCCGGTCCAGGGGAAGCGGTAGCCGCGGTAGGACTCGTATGAGCCGTGCAGGTGCGCGTCGAACAGCAGCTGCCCGCTTGCGCTGTATTCCGAGAAGTATGGCTCCGATCCCCATCCCACGAACATGCTCTGGTTGGGCAGCTGCTGCATGTTGCCCTGGCTGTCGGACGACAGCGCCGGGCGGTGCTCGTACTGCACCGCGAGCGTGACAGCGCGGGTCTGTTGGTTGATCGCCAGCACCATGCCGCGCGACTGCGGGTGGACTTTCGGGACAGAGCCGTTGTCGAACACGCTGATCGTCCCGTTGGGGAGCGCGTGCGCGTCGTGCTGATAGGCCATTCTCGTCCCCGCGCCGAGCTTCACGCCGGAGTGCCGTCCGCCGATTTCGCCGAGCACCCTCCCGGTGCGCGTGTCCATGGAGTACATCGCCCATGTGTTGCGCGCCGACAGCAGCGTCGTGCCGTCGGCGTGCTGGTCGATCGAGTTGAGGTGGAAGTAGTCGAACGGCCACTTCTTGCTGGCACCCGTCGCCGAGCTGTAGGAGTCGCCGAGCGGCACATGGTCGACGCTGTGCCACTCGCGCCGCACGAGGCCCGTGCGCAGGTCGACTTCCTGGAACAGGCTGTCGGTGACGGCTCCGCCGCTCGGCCCGCCGACGACCGACAGGTTGCAGTCGATCGGGTTGAAGACCGTCATCAGCGCCGTGCCCTGCGGCGTGATGTGGAAGTCGTGCAGGTCGGCTTTGTAGCCGTTGCCCGCGCGCACGCGCCCGATCTCGCGGTAGGTACCGTCCACGATGACCTCTTCGCCCTGGCCGAAGCCCTGCGGCGGGATGTAGCCCTGCCACCAGGTGAGCACGGGCTTGCCATACAGCTGCTGCACCTGCAGGTCGGCCGACGCCGGGATGTTCTTGGGCAGCTGGTCGAACCACACGAGCTCGCCGGCCTCGTCGAAGATCATCGGACCGGGCGGCCCCGGGCCGGCGTACGGCGCGGCGAAGATGTAGCCGGGCGCGCTCTGCGCGGAGCGCGCCGCCACGGCGATCGACGGCGGTTCGATGTTCGTCGAGCGGAAGTGCTGCTTCTCGTTGTAGTCCTTGCCGGACGGAGGGGTCGGCTTGGAGTAGGGCAGCACGTCCTGGTGGGCCACGACGAAGCGGTAGCTGAAGCGCTGCGAGCTCGTCCCGGCCTTGACCTTCCCGCGTACGGTGACCGTCTCGCCGGCGGTGAAGGGCTCTGACGGCACGAAGCTCGCGCCGTCGCCCTGTGAGTAGCCACGCAGGCGGCCACGGTGCGAGCCGCTGTGCGAGCCGCGCACCGTGATGCCGCTGAGCGTGTGCACAGGCGCCCCCAGCAGGCTGATCTGCGTGCGCGTGGAGGCGGCGTAGGAGCCCGGCAGCGGCGCCACGCTGAGGCTCGTGCCGGGCAGCTGCGCCGAGCGGTTGAACGTGCTCGGAAAGCAGCGCGCAGTGGCCGGCGCGTGGTAGGCCGCCTGCTCGGCGGCGATGCGGTGCGAGGCGATCGCGAGCGTGGCAGCGCTGCCCAGGATCACGACCGCGCCGCCGGCGACGAGGCCTTTGCGCAGGCGGCTGTGGCTCACCAAGCTACGAACACGCTCAGAAGACGGGCGTCTCGATGTAGTCGCCGAACACCTGCTGCAGGGACTCGATGATCTCGCCCTCCGACGCGTGCGCGCGGGCGCACGAGAGCAGCGGCTCCATCAGGTTGCGCTGCTCGTGCGCGGCGTCTGCGCGCAGGGCCGCGAGCGCGGCCTCGACGGCGGCGCCGTCGCGCTTGGCGCGCGCGGCCTGCAGCCGGCCGATCTGCTTGCGCTCCAGCGCGGGGTCGATGCGCAGCGTGGGGATCGGCTGCTCGTCCTCTGCCAGGTAGCGGTTGACGCCCACGACCACGCGCTCGCCCGCGTCGATCTGGAGCTGCAGCGTGAAGGCCGCGTCGGCGATCTCGCGCTGGGGATAGTTGCGCTTGACCGCCTCGACCATGCCCCCCAAGTCATCGATCTGCTTAAAATAGTCGTAGGTCTTGCTCTCCATCTCGTCGGTCAGCGCCTCGACGAAGTACGAGCCGCCGAGCGGATCGACGGTGTTCGTGACGCCGGTCTCGTGCGCGATCACCTGCTGCGTGCGCAGCGCGATCGTGACCGCCTCCTCGGTGGGCAGCGCGAGGGCCTCGTCGTAGGAGTTGGTGTGCAGCGACTGTGTGCCGCCGAGCACGCCCGCGAGCGCCTCGATCGTCGTGCGCACGATGTTGTTGAGCGGCTGCTGCGCCGTCAGGCTGACGCCGGCCGTCTGCGAGTGAAAGCGCATCTGCCAGGAGCGCGGGCTCTTCGCGCCGAACGTCTCTTTCAGCTCGCGCGCCCAGATGCGGCGCGCCGCGCGGTACTTGGCGATCTCCTCGAAGAAGTCCAGCTGCGCGTTGAAGAAGAACGACAGGCGCGGGGCGAAGTCGTCCACGTCGAGGCCGCGCGCGACAGCCTGCTCGACGTACGTCAGGCCATCCTTCAGCGTGAACGCGAGCTCCTGCTGGGCCGTCGAGCCGGCCTCGCGGATGTGGTAGCCGCTGATCGAGATCGGATGCCAGCGCGGCATGCGCCGTGTGCACCACTCGATCATGTCGCCGCACAGGCGCATCGCCGGGTCGATCGGGAAGCACCACTCCTTCTGCGCGATGTACTCCTTCAGGATGTCCGCCTGAATCGTCCCCGAGAGGCGCTCGGGTGGCGTCGGGTGCAAGGGATCGGACTCGGCCGCGGCGACGTAGAAGGCGAGCATGATCGCGGCCGGCGCGTTGATCGTCATCGACACCGACACCTCGCCGAGGTCGATGCCGGAGAACAGCGTCTGCATGTCGTCCAGCGTGTCGATCGCGACGCCCTCGCGGCCGACCTCGCCGAGCGAGCGCACGTGGTCCGAGTCGTGGCCCATCAGCGAGGGCATATCGAAGGCGGTCGACAGCCCCGTCTGGCCGTGCTCGAGCAGGTAGCGGAAGCGCTCGTTCGTCTCCTCGCTCGTGCCGAAGCCCGCGAACTGGCGCATCGTCCACAGACGGCCGCGGTACATCGACTCGTATATGCCGCGCGTGAACGGATACGACCCGGGGAGGCCGATCGGGTCCTCGGCCCCGCCGATGCCCGCAGGCAGGTCCTCGGGGGTGTACAGCTTGCGCACGGGCTCGCCCGAGAGCGTGTGGAAGCTCCTCTTGCTTTCCTCGCTCGCCTGATCGTGCGCCCGCTCGGGGGGCTTTGCGCTGACTGCCATCGGTCTGCAAATGCTACCGGCAGGCCGCACCGAGCCCGGTAGCCTCGCTTTTCGCGCCCCACGAGGGTGTCAGGCGTGATGCGTCCGGGGCTGGAGACGGCGTAATACAGCGACTACAATGAAATCATGAGCAGGAAGTCAG
>DATHGU010000141.1:0-3757 GCA_035317495.1 Solirubrobacteraceae bacterium | reverse complement strand
TCCAGCGAGTAGCGCTCGCGCAGGTCGCCGAGCAGCAGCGTGACGCGCTCGCACAGCGCCAGCGTCACACCGTCCGGATGGTCGATGAACACGCGCAGCGATCGGCCGCCGAGGATCTCCGCGAGCAGCACCTCGACATCGGGCTCGCTGACCGCGAGACGCCTTTCGATATCTGCCTGTATGGGTGTCATCAACTTGCTCCTTTACGCAAAAAAAGCGGGCCTGCGCCCACTTTCGGTGCTGCTGCCGACGTCTGCACGCCGATCTTCGATCGGCGGCACGAAAGCTCTCCTTCGAGCATAGCATCGGGGCGCCGGCGCAGAGCAGCTTTGCCTGCACGAGGCGCGCTGCCTACTCCATCAGGATCGGTGCGCGTCGCGTCGCGCGCGGTCGCGATAAACGCGGTAGTCCTCGCGTTCGGGACGCAGCGAGCAGGCCAGCGCGAGCGGCTGGCAGGCCTCGCGATGGCGCCCCAGCAGCTGCATCGAGCGGCCGAGGCAGAACAACGCGTAGTCGTTCGTGGGGGTGCTGGCGGCGATCGCCTGGAACTCCTCCGCGGCGCGGTCGTAGCGGCGCGCGTGAAACAGCGCCCGGCCGAGCGCCTCGCGGATCGAGGCCTTCTCCGGCTCGCGGTCGCGGGCCTTGCTGAGCGGCACGATCGCCGCCTGGTAGTCGCCGTGGTCGAGCAGCTCGCAGCCGCGCTGGTACAGGTCGTACACGCTTTCCATCGCCGGCCATTTTAACGACCGGCGCGCAGCGCCCCGATCGCGTCGAGAATCGCCTCGGCGATCTGAGCCTTCGCCGCCCGGGCGACTCTGCGAGCGCCATTCCCCGACGCGCCGGCCGTCAGGATCGTCACCTCGTTGGAGTCCACGTCGAAGCCGATGTCCTCGCGCGATATGTCGTTGACGACGATCGCGTCGAGGCCCTTCTCGAGGAGCTTCCGGCGCGCGAGATCGACCGCCTGATCGCCGTGCTCTGCGGCGAAGCCGACCAGCGTCTGGCCCGCGTGGCGCTGCGCGGCCAGCGCCACGAGCACGTCGGCCGTGGCCTCGAGCTCCAGCGACATGCCCGCGCGGCCGGACTTCTTGATCTTCCCCTCGCGCGGCGCCGCGGGTCTGAAGTCCGCGACCGCCGCGGCCATCAGCAGCACGTCGCAGGCCGCGAACTCGGCCTCGCATGCCCTCTGCAGCTCGGCGGCCGTGACCACCTCGCGGCGCGCGATCCCCTTCGACGTCGCAAGCGCCACGTTGGCGGCCACCAGCGTGACGCGCGCGCCGCGCGCATGCGCCGCCTCGGCCAGCGCCACGCCCATCCGCCCGGAGGAGCTGTTGCCGAGGAAGCGCACGCTGTCGATCGGCTCGCGCGTACCGCCAGCGGTAACGAGGACGTTCACGTCGCTCCAGCGCGCGCCGTTGGCGGCGCTCGCCGCGTCGCCGTCGCCAGCCCGGTCGCCGTTACGACGTCGGTGGTCGTCGCCAGGCGCGGGCGGCCCGATCGCCGTCGCGCCGGCAAGCGCAGCCTCGCACGCGGCCAGCAGCTGTGGCGGCTCTGCCAGGCGCCCGATCCCCTGCTCGCCCTTGGAGGCCAGCCGGCCGCTGCCCGGCTCGACGACCCCCACACCGCGCTCGCGCAGCGTTTGCAGGTTGGCGCGCGTGGCCGGATGCTCGTACATGTGGTTGTTCATCGCCGGCGCCACCAGCACCGGACAGGTCGCCGCCAGCGCGCAGCTCGAGAGCAGATCCTCCGCCAGCCCGTGCGCGAGCTTCGCCAGCGTGTTGGCCGAGGCCGGCGCGATCAGGTACAGATCGGCGTTGCGCACCAGCTCCAGATGGCTGAGCGGCTCATGCGTCGGCGGCGGATCGCCGGGGAAGGCCCCGCGCGCCGGGTCGCGCTCGAACTCGCTCACGAGCACCGGCGCGCCGCTCAGCGCCGCGAACGACGCCTCCCCCACGAACCTGCGGCTGGCCGGCGTCTGCACCACGCGCAGCGCATGTCCGGCCGCCGTCGCCAGGCGCACGAGCTCGAGCGCCTTGTACGCGGCGATTCCGCCGCTCACGCCGAGCAAAATGCGCGCCATGACCTACGTTTTAGAGGGATTAGAGGGCGCTAGCAAGGCGTGGCGCGCCGGTTGCGGCCTACCGGTAGTGGTACTTCACCTTCCCGGCCGCAACCTCCTCGAGGGCTATCGTCAGATAGTTTTTCGAGGCCGTTTCGATCATCGGGGGCGGGAACTCGTCGAACGTGCCCTCGCCGAGGTTGTGGTAGTAGCTGTTGATCTGGCGCGCGCGCTTGGCGGACACGACGACGCTCGCGTAGTTGGAGTCGACGTTCTCGAGCAGACGATCGATGCGGGGGGAGATCACGGTTGCTGTGCCTTTCCTTGTTGAGGCTCAAGTGTAGTGGCCGCGCCGCCGGCCACCGTCCGCGCCGCCATCCCTCGCGTGCCGGACCTGCGCGGATCCGGTCGGGCGCTGTAGCTCAGTCGAGCTCGGCGGCGACGATCGCGGTGAGCTCGTCGAGCGCGTCCTCGAGCCGATCGTTGACGACCACATGGGCGAACTCCGGTTGCGCGGCGAGCTCCTGCTCGGCGACGCGCAGCCGGCGCTCGACCTCTTCGGCGTCGTCGGTCCCGCGTCCGATGAGCCGCGCTCGCAGGGCGTCGAGCGACGGTGGGGCGATGAACACCTGCACGGCCTCGGGCATCGCGGCGCGCACTTGGCGCGCGCCCTGCACCTCGATCTCGAGCACGACGGGCTTGCCGGCGCGCACGCGATCCTCGAGCTCGGAGCGCAGCGTCCCGTAGCTGCGCCCGGCGTAGTCGGCGTGCTCGACGAACTCCCCGTTGGCTACGCGGCGGTCGAACTCCTCGCGCGTCAGGAAGTGGTAGTCGACACCGTCGATCTCGCCCGCGCGCGGCGCGCGCGTCGTCGCCGAGACGGACAGCTCGAGCTGTGTCAGGCGCTCCATCAGCCCGCGGATCAGCGTCCCCTTGCCGACCCCCGACGGACCTGTGATGACGAACACGCGTGCCACGCCGCGCAACCCTAGTGCCGCTATCGGGGGAAGCTCGGGCGCGGGAGGCGGGGTCTTGCAAGGCGATCGCTGGGCAAGCGGGGCAAGGACGCAGGGAGCGTGGTGTGCTCTGCACACGAGCGACTGAGGACGCCGCCTCGCGCCGCTCAGCGGTCGCCCTCTATCTGTGAAGCAGCGATATGAGCTCGCTGCGCTGGCGCTCGGAGAGCCCGCCGATCGTCTTGCTGGGCGCGATGCGGCAGTGCGCGAGGATCTTGTTGACCTTCACGCGCCCGTACTTGGGCACGGCGAGCAGCATGTCGAAGACCTTCGCCGTCTCGACGAACTCGGGCGGATTGAGCAGCAGCGAGTGGATCGAAAGGCGGCCGGACTTCAGGTCTCGCTTCAGCTGCGCCCGCTGAATACGGATCTGATTGGCTCTCGCGAGCGCGTCCATTCTCTGGTTTAGCGATCGCTCTGGGGCCATTGATGTGTTCGTGGACGTCGTGCTGGTCGCCGTCGCCATGGGCGGCGAGTCTACACACACAAAGACGGCGATCAAGACAAAGTTCGCGAATTCATCTGGACCTCAAGTTGAGCTTCAGGCGTATCGAGACTCCTGTACGGTCGCGTGACGTCTTTGCACGGGTTTGACCTGACCGAAAGGCGGGCCGCGAAGCGCATTAAACGCTCGCTCGTTGCGGGCTTCGGGGCCCGACATGCGTCCACGCCGCGTGTGAAT
>DATHGU010000140.1:0-6666 GCA_035317495.1 Solirubrobacteraceae bacterium | reverse complement strand
GACTTCGGCATCACCGGCGCGAAAGACATGGGCATGATCTACTCCAAGGGCGAGCCGCTGAAGAAGGTGCCGACCGAGCAGCTCGTCGATGAGCTGTTCAAGGAGATCGACCGCTACTACGCCGCCGGCAAGACCGTCCAGCGCGACGAGACGGCCGCCGCCGAGGCGCGCCGCTGGCTCGCCGAGAACGAGGACGAGACGGCGATGACCCCGGAGCGCATAGCGATGCTCGAGGCGGCAGCGGCGGAGAACGACGCGAGCGCCGCGGAGGTGCTCGAGTCGATGCTCGACGGCGACGGCTCGGTCGAGGAGCACGCGGCTCCGGTGCTCGACGAGGCCGTCTCGCCGGTCGCCGGTCGTCGCTTCTCACGCAGCTAGATCAGCTCGCCGCGGAAAACCGCTCGGCGACCTTCGCCCAGTTGACGACGTTCCACCATGCGTCGATGTAGTCGGGGCGGCGGTTCTGGTACTTGAGGTAGTAGGCGTGCTCCCACACGTCGACGCCCAGCAATGGCGCCTTGCCGTCGGAGATCGGGCTGTCCTGGTTGGCCGTGCCGACGATCGCGAGCCCGGAGCCGTCGTGCACGAGCCACGACCAGCCCGAGCCGAACTGGTTGACGCCCGTTTCCTTGAGCTTTGCCTGGAAGTCGGAGAAGGAGCCGAACGCGGCGTCGATCGCCGCGGCGAGGTCGCCGGAGGGCTTGCCGCCGCCGTCGGGGCTCATGTTCTCCCAGAACAGGGTGTGGTTGTAGTGGCCGCCGCCGTTGTTTTTCACGGGCCCCTTCTTGTCGCCGAGGCTGTCGAGGCTCTCGAGGACATCCTCGACGGGCTTGTCGGCCCACTCGGTGCCCTCGAGCGCCGCGTTGGCCTTGTCGACGTACGCCTGGTGGTGCTTGTCGTGATGGAATTCCATCGTCGCCTTGTCGATGTGCGGCTCGAGCGCGTCGTATGCGTAGGGAAGCGGCGGAACGGAGTAGGCCATGTCGGGGGCTCCTTGTCGTGCGTCCGTCGAAGGTCGCGGTTTGCTCGCTGTTCTATCAAAGGCTGTGATACCCGCCGTGCGCGCCGCTCTCACCGATCGGGCGCATCGCCGGCGCGCCGCGAGCCGACGCGCTCCGCGGGACGCGCCACCTCGCAGGCGTATACGCTCGACGGCTCCGCGCGCGCTCGCGCCGCGCCGGGCGACCGATGACGCGTCTCTCCGAATATCTCCTGCCCACCGAGAAGCAGCCGCCGGCCGATGCGGAGGCGATATCGCACAAGCTGATGGTGCGCGCCGGGCTGATCCGCCAGATGGGCGCGGGCATGTGGAGCTGGCTGCCGGCCGGCTGGCGCATTCACCAGCGCGCCGTGGCGATCATCCGCGAGGAGATGGACGCGATCGGCGGCCAGGAGATGCTGATGCCGGTCCTGCAGCCGGCTGAGCCGTGGCGCAAGACCGGTCGCCTGGAGATCGACGAGCTGTTCAAGCTGACCGACCGCAAAGGCTCGGAGCTGGTGCTCGCGATGACCCACGAGGAGGCCGTCACGTTCCACGTCGCGCAGGTCGTGCGCTCCTACCGCGATCTGCCGCTGATCCTGTACCACTTCCAGGTCAAGGAGCGCGACGAGCCGCGGCCGCGCGCGGGGGTGCTGCGCACGCGTGAGTTCATCATGAAGGACTCCTACACCTTCGACCGCGACCAGGCGGGCCTCGAGCAGCGCTACGAGCTGCACGTGGGCGCGTATGACCGCATCATGCAGCGCACCGGCCTGCGCTTCTACCGAGTGGAGTCGGACGTGGGGATGATGGGCGGGCTGGGCGCGCACGAGTACATGGCGCCTTGCCCGGCCGGCGAGGACCAGATCGCGCTGGGGGACGGCTATGCGGCGAACCTCGAGGTCGCGCTGAGAGGCCCCGACGTGCGCCAGGCCGGCGAGGGCTACACGATCCGCGGGCAGGCGCTCGCGATCGAGCCGGCGATCGAGGTTGGCAACATTTTCAAGCTCGGCACGCGCTATTCAGAGCCGCTGGGCGCGTCTTATCTCGACGAGAGCGGCGCCGAGCACGCGGTGTGGATGGGCTCCTATGGAATCGGCCCGGCGCGCATCGTCGCAGCCGCGGTCGAGCAGTTCGCCGACGAGCACGGGATCTCCTGGCCGCGCTCGCTCGCGCCCTTCGCCGTCCACCTGGTCGCGCTCGGCAAGTCGGGCACGCCCGAGCGCGACGCCGCCGATCAGCTGTACGCGACGCTGCGCGACGGCGGCGTGGAAGTGCTCTACGACGATCGCGATCTCGGCCCGGGCGAGAAGTTCGCCGACGCCGAGCTGCTCGGCTGCCCCGTGCGACTGACCGTCGGGCGGCGCTCGCTGGAGTCCGGCGAGATCGAGGTGCAGCGCCGCCGCGGTCGCGAGGATGCGCCGGGGATCGCGCTCGGCGGCGATCCCGCGGCGCTGCTGGCGGCGGTGGACGAGCTGTGGCAGAGCCTCCCCTAGGCGAGCCGAGCGATGCGCGATCGGCCGCCCCGGCCGCTGGGCGCCGGCGACTGACCTTCGCGCGGCTGTCCGGCCTCGATCGTTCGGGCCCGCCGCCGGCGGCGACGCAGAAGGGCAGCCCGCTGCGGCCGTGGACGGTCCCCAACGCGATCGGCTTCCTGCGGTTGGCGCTGATCCCCGTCTTCCTGGTCGTGGCTCTGTCCAGCCGGGATGGGACGGGTGCGCTCCCGGCGACGCTCTTCGCGATGATCGGCTGGGGCGACTACGCCGACGGGATCGCCGCGCGCGTGACGCGCCAATACAGCCGCCTGGGGGCGCTGATGGACCCGGTGACCGACCGCCTGCTGGTCGTCTCCGGCGCGGTCGTCTGCTGGCGCTTCGACCTGCTGCCGCGTTGGGCGCTGGCGGTGCTCGCCGCGCGCGAGCTGCTGATGCTGCTGCTCGGCCGCTATGCGCTCACGCGTGGCGTCGAGCTGCGCATCAACTGGCCCGGAAGGATCGGCGTTGCCCCGGTGATGGGCTCGTTCTTCTTCGCGATGGTCGGCCTCGGAGGGACCGGCGAGGTGATGCTCTACGTCGGCCTCGCGCTCGCGCTGCTCGCGACCGCGCTGTACGCGCGCACCGGCCTGCGCGAGCTCCGCGCCACCGCTCAGCCACAGGCGCCGCCGGACACCCGGCCATAGCCTCAAGCTCAGCCTGACCTTTTGGTCTATACTGCGCCCTCCTGCTGGCCGCACGGAAGTTCTTCGGTGTAGGACCGGCGCAAGCCCGCACGAGGAGAAGAGCGCACGATGGACGACACCTTCCCCGACCTTGGCTCGCTCACCGACGTCGAACTGAAAGACGTGATCCGCCAGCTGACCGAGGAGGAGACCGAGATCTCCTACAAGCGGCGCATCCTGCACGGCAAGATCGACATCCTGCGCGCCGAGCTCGTCAACCGCCTGCGCAAGAAGCACGATGGCGGGGAGGTGTTGATCACCGGCGACGACGTGCAACAGCTCACCGACATCCTCGCCCATCGGCAGCCCGACCCGGCGGCCGAGGACGGCGCGGGATGAACCGCTCCCCTGTTAGGCCGGCGCACGCCGTGCGCGAACGGGTCGCCTAGATCGAGCTGGTCGCGGCCATGGCCCTGCACTGCACCGAGTGCGGCTTCGTCAACGCCGAGGGCGCCAACTACTGTCAGCGCTGCGGATCGCTGCTCTCGCGTGCCGAGGCGGCGGGCGAGCCGGTCACGGCGACCTACCGCATCGACGAGACCGGCGAGCTCATTCCCGTCGAGCTCGAGGAGGTCACCGCGCACGGTCCGGCGCTCGTGATCCGTGCGGGGGGTGGGCGCGTCGGCGAGAGCTTCGCGGTCGATCGCGAGCGCACGAGCATCGGCCGGCGCCCGGACTCCGAGGTGTTCCTCGACGACGTGACCGTCTCGCGCGATCACGCGCTGTTGATCCGCCGCGGCGACCAGTGGTACCTCGACGACATGGGATCGCTGAACGGCACGTACGTGAACCGCTCGCGGATCGAGTCCCAGCGCCTGGAGGAGGGCGACGAGGTGCAGATCGGCAAGTACAAGCTGACGTTCCACGTGCGCTGATGGCGGCCAGAGCGCCACAGGCCGACGTGCCCGAGCTCGACCTCGAGAACGGCGCCGAGGGCACCGGCGGGCGTTCGAAGTCCACGCGCGGCGAGGACGCAAGCGGCGGCGAGCGCGCCGCGCGCCACAAGTCGCTGACGATCGGCGCGGTCTGCAAGGCGCTCGCGCAGGAGTTCCCGGACATCTCGATCTCCAAGATCCGCTATCTGGAGGACCAGAAGCTCCTCACCCCGCGGCGCACGCCGGGGGGCTACCGGCTGTATGGGCAGGGCGACGTGGCACGGCTGCGCACGATCCTGCGCATGCAGCGCGACGAGTTCCTGCCCCTGCGCGTGATCCGCCAGGAGCTGGCGGCGGGACGCTCGGGCGATGAGACGCCCGTCCCCGGCCGCGTGGGGCGCGACGGCATGCGCGCGTGGCGCGCGAGCGTCAGCGTGCGCGAGGCGACGGGCGCCCTTTACTCGATGGAGGACGTGCTCGAGGACACCCAGGCCGAAGGCAAGCTCGTGCGCGAGCTCGAGGAGTACGGCGTGGTCAAGGGGGAGATGCGCGGCGGCGTGCGCTACTTCGACGAGACCGAGCGCGAGATCATCGCGGCGGTTGCCGAGCTTGCGCGCTACGGCGTCGGCGGTCGCAACCTGCGCGTCTTTCGCTCCTCGGCCGATCGCGAGGCCAACCTGCTGCAGCAGATCCTCGCGCCGGCGCTGCGCTCGCGCAACCCGCAGCGGCGCAAGGAGGCGGTCGAGGCGCTCGAGAACCTCGCGGCGGTCGCCACGCACCTCAAGCACCTGCTGCTGATCCGCGACCTGCGCAAGATAGTGCGCTGATGGGCGTCGCCCAGCAGGAAAGCCTGCGCGGACTGATCCGCGAGATACCCGACTTCCCGCGGCCGGGGATCGGCTTCAAGGACATCACGCCGTTGCTGGCCGACCGCCAGGCGCTCGCGACCGCCGTGCGCGCGCTGGCCGATATGGCCCGGCCGCTGGGCGTCGATTGCGTGGTGGCGGCCGAGGCGCGCGGCTTCCTGCTGGGGCCCGCCCTGGCGCTCGAGCTGGGCGCCGGCTTCGTGCTGGCGCGCAAGCCGGGCAAGCTGCCGTATGAGACGATCAGCGCCGAGTACGTGCTCGAGTACGGCGCGGGTGAGCTCGAGCTGCACACCGACGCCGTTCAGGCCGGCACGCGCGTACTCGTGCACGACGATCTGCTGGCGACCGGCGGGACGGCGATGGCCCTGTGCGAGCTGGTCGAGCAGCTCGGCGCCGAGGTCGTCGGCTGCGGATTCCTCGTCGAGCTGGCGTTTCTCGGCGGCCGCGAGCGGCTGGCGCCGCGCGAGACGCACGCGCTGCTTCGCTACGAGTCCTGAGCCTGCCTCGTGCCGACCGCACGTCGCACCCGCATCATCGCCGCGTCCGCGGAGGAGCTGTGGGAGGTGATCTGCGATCCGCACCACCTGCCGCGCTGGTGGCCGCGCGTGAACCGCGTCGAGGACGTCGAGGACGGCGCGTTCACCGAGGTGATGAAGACAGCCAAGGGGAAACTCGTGCGCGCCGACTTCCGGCTCGTGCGCAGCGACGAGCGCGCGCACTCGCTCGCCTGGCAGCAGCAGCTTGAGGGCACGCCCTTCGCTCGCCTGCTGAGCTCGGCCGAGACGCGGGTGAGCCTCGAGCCGGTCGCCGAGGGGACGAGCGTGACGATCGAGCTGCGCCAGAGGCTGAGCGGCTTCTTCCCGCGCTTCGGCGGCTTCATGGTCCGCCGCGCGGCCGCCGCGACGCTCGACGAGGCCCTCAGCGGGCTGGAGCGGATCAGTGGCTGACGGCGCCGTGCGATCGGACGGTGGCCAGCCCACGATGCGCTGGTGGGGTTGGGGCGATCCCGCCCACCCACCGGGGCTGCCAGCCGGCGCGCTGGCCTTTCTCGTGGAGACCGTCGGCGTGGCCCCACAGCCGCGTCCGCCCGTCGCCCTGTCGCACGTGCGGTTGGCGCCGTCCGCGCTGGCGGACGGCGCGCTCGCGCCGCTGCGCGCGATCGTCGGGGCCGCGAACGTTCGCGACGACCACGCAGAGCGCGTCCTGCACGCCGCCGGGAAGGGCTATCCAGACCTCGTGCGCCTGCGCACCGGGGCGCCCGACGGAGCGCCCGATGCGGTCGTCCTGCCGGACAGCGCCGAGCAGCTGCGAGCTTTGCTCGAGCACTGCGCGCGCGCCTCGCTGGCCGTCGTGCCGTTCGGCGGTGGGACGAGCGTCGTCGGGGGCGTCGCCCCGCTGCGCGGCAAGCACGATGGCGTGCTGGCGCTCGACATGCGCCGCATGGGCGCGGTGCTCGCGCTCGACGCGCAATCGCGCACGGTGGCCGTGCAAGCGGGCATGCGCGCGCCCGCGCTCGAGCGCTACCTCGGCGAGCGTGGGCTGACGCTCGGCCACTACCCGCAGTCCTTCGAGTACGTGTCGCTGGGCGGCTGCGCGGCGACACGCTCGGCGGGCCAGGCCTCCAGCGGCTACGGGGCGATCGAGCGGATGGTGATCGGGCTGCGCATGTCGGCGCCCGCCGGTGAGATCGAGCTGCCGGCGATCCCGGCGAGCGCTGCCGGCCCGTCG
>DATHGU010000139.1:0-3807 GCA_035317495.1 Solirubrobacteraceae bacterium | reverse complement strand
TCGAGGAGCTCGAGCTGGGCGTGCGGTCCTACAACTGCCTCAAGCGGGCGGGCATCCAGACCGTGGGCGACCTGATCTCGAAGTCCGAGGGCGAGCTCAACGCGATCCCCAACTTCGGCAAGAAGTCGATCGACGAGGTGATCGAAACGCTCCACGCGCGCGGCCTCAATCTCCGCCAGGACTGAGACGGGCGCTCCGGCAGAATAGACTGGACCGGCTCGTGAGACATCAGAAGACCAAACACAAGCTCAGCCGCGACAGCGCGCACCGCCGCTCGCTGTTGATGAACCTGAGCAAGGAGATCATCGAGCACGAGCGGATCAAGACGAGCGAGGCGAAGGCCAAGGCGGTCAAGCCGCAGATCGAGAAGTTGATCACGCTCGCCAAGCGTGGCGACCTGCACGCGCGCCGTCAGGCGCTTTCGACGCTCTCGCAGGACAAGTTCGCGGTGCACAAGCTGTTCGAGGACCTCGCGCCGCGTTATGTCGATCGCCCCGGCGGATACACGCGCATCCTGAAGCTCGGCCCGCGCAAGAGCGACGCGACCGAGATGGTCTTCATCGAGCTGGTCTGAAGTCGCGTTCGCGCCACGCGCTGCGGGGATGGTCACCAAGCTGACGCTCGAGTACGACGGGACGGACTTCGCCGGCTGGGTTCGCCAGCCCGGTCTGCGGACCGTCGAGGAGGAGCTCGAACGGGCGCTCAGGACGGTTCTCGGCGAAACCGCATCGGACGGTGGGCCGCTCAGGCTGACCGTCGCGGGTCGCACCGACCGGGGGCGTGCACGCCTGGGGGCAGGTGGCCAGCTACGCGCACGAGGCCGTCGATCCGCTGCGCCTGAACGGGCTGTTGAGCGACGACCTGGCGGTGTTGGCGGCCGAGCCTGCGCCCGAGGGCTTCGACGCGCGACGCGACGCGCGCAGCCGAACCTACTGCTACCGCGTGCTCGCCCGGCGGGCGCGCAGCGCGTTGGAGCGCCGGCGGGCGCTGTGGTGGCCCGGCGAGCTCGACCACGAGGCCCTGGCCGAGTGCGCGCGAGCGCTCATGGGACGGCACGACTTCACGGCCTTCACGCCGAGCGAGACCGAGCATTCACGCTTCGAGCGGACCGTGCTGCGCGCGGAGTGGCTGGGCCGCCCGCCGCGCCCGCCGCGCTCGCACGGCTGCCAGGACGCGCGCGAGCCGCTCGGCGAGCCGGGCGTCCTATGGGAGTGCTGGCTGGAGGCCGACACGTTCATGCGTCACATGAGCCGCGTGCTGGTCGGCACGATGCTCGATGTCGCCGCCGGGCGCATCACGGTCGAGCAGTTCAAGCGCCTGCTCGAGGGCAGGCCGCGGGCTGACGCGGGGAAAACCGCGCCGGCGCATGGGTTGGCGCTTGCGAGCGTGGCCTATGAGTAGTCGCTTGCACCTATGCTGGAGAAGCGCATGCTGAATGTCCTGCTGACCAACGACGACGGCATCGAGGCCGACGGCCTGCAGGCGATGAGGCGTGCGCTGAGCGCGCTCGACGGCGTGCGCCTGGCGGTCATCGCGCCCGATGGAAACCGCTCGGCGATGGCGCGCTCGATCACGACGCGGCGGCCCCTCTGGGTCGCCGAGGTGCCGTTCACGGACGGGACGGTCGGCTACGCGAGCGACGGCACGCCCGTCGACTGCGTGCGCCTCGCGAGTCTCGGGCTGGTCGAGGACTTCAAGGCCGATCTCGTCGTCGCGGGGATCAACCACGGAGCGAACCTGGGAGACGACATCACCTATTCGGGCACCGTGGCGGCGGCGCTCGAGGGCGTCGTGCTCGGGCTGCCGTCGATCGCCGTCTCCCAGCAGTCGGGCGCGCGCGCCCTCGACTATCGCTTCGACGGCGGCTTCGGCTTCGAGGTCGCTGCGGGCTTCGTCGCGCGGCTGGTCGAGCGCATCGAGGACGTGCCGCTGCCGGCGACCACGCTGCTCAACGTAAACGTGCCCGCCGGGCAGCCGAGCGGGGTCGAAGTGACGAGCCTCGGCAAGCGCATCTACCGCGACGAGCTGAAGCTCGAGCGCGAGGAGGAGCACCGTCGCCGCTACTGGATCTATGGCTCGGACCCCGGTTTCCACGACGAGCCGGGCACCGACCTGGCGGCGGTCGCCGCCGGGAGGATCGCCGTGACGCCGATCCACTTCGACCTCACCGACCGGCCGGGCCTCGAGGCGCTCAGGGGCTTCGACCTGAAGGAGCTGCTGGCGCCACCGATCGGTCGGCGAGCGGCGCCGGCCCGGTCGCGGCCCGGTCGAGATCGGCCAGCGCGCGAGGCGTCGTGAGCGCCGCTCAGGCGTCGCAGAAGACACTCTCGCGCGCACGCGAGCTGCGCCGCCTGCTCGAGCACCACGCGCGTCGCTATTACGTGCTCGACGACCCGGAGATCGGCGACGACGAGTATGACGCGCTGCTGGATGAGCTGCGCACGATCGAGCGCGAGCATCCGGAGCTCGCGAGCGCCGACTCGCCCACGCAGAGCGTCGGCGGTGCGCCGGTCAGCCGGCTGGAGAAGGTCGAGCACCTCGAGCCGATGCTGTCGCTCGGCAACGTGCGCTCGGAGGAGGAGCTGCGCGCGTGGGTCGAGCGGATGCGCAACCATCTCGCGCGCGAGGGGATCTCCGAGCCGCGCTTCCGCTACGTCGTCGAGCCGAAGATCGACGGGCTGGCAATCAGCCTCGTTTACCGCGACGGGGCGCTGCAGCGCGGCGCGACGCGCGGAAATGGCGAGATCGGCGAGGACGTCACGCACAACCTGCGCACGATCCCGGCGATTCCACTGAAGCTGCAGGACGCGCCGTCGCTCGTGGAGGTTCGCGGCGAGGTCTACATGTCGCTCGCAGACTTCACCGCCCTGAACGAGCGCCGCGCCGAAGAGGGCCTCTCGACGTTCATGAACCCGCGTAACTCGGCAGCCGGCACGATCCGCCAGCTGGACCCCGCGGACGCCGCCAAGCGCCCGCTGTCGATCTGGTGCTATCAGGTGGGCGTCACCGATCGGAGCCTGTCGTTCAAGACGCACGCGCAGGCGCTCCAGTGGCTGACCGACCACGGCTTCCGCGTGAACTCCGACATCAAGCTGCTGGATAGCGAGGACGAGGTGATCGAGCAGTGCCTGCAATGGCAGAGACGTCGCGGCGAGCTGGACTTCGAGATCGACGGCGTCGTCGTGAAGGTCGACGACCTGGAGCTGCAGCGCAGGCTCGGCTCGGTCGGCCGTGATCCGCGCTGGGCGGTCGCGTGGAAGTTCCCGCCGACGACCGCCGTGACGCGGCTTGAGAAGATCATGTGGAACGTCGGCAAGTTCGGCGACATGCGCCCCTACGCCGTGCTCGAGCCGGTCGAGGTGGGCGGCGTGCGGATCGGCATGGCGACGTTGCACAACGAGGAGGACCTCGCGCGCAAGGACATCCGCGCCGGCGAGGAGGTGATCGTCCTGCGAGCCGGCGACGTGATCCCGCAGGTCATCTCACCGGCGCCACACGTCGTCGAGGACAAGCGCCGCCCGGCACGGCCGCGTCCGCCGGCCAAGTGCCCGTTCTGCTCCACGAAGACGATCAAGCCGCAGGATGGCGTGTTCACGAAGTGCCCCAACCCGCTGTGCCCGGGGCGCGCGTGGCAGCTGCTCAAGCACTTCGTCTCGCGCGGGGCGATGGACATCGACGGCCTCGGCGAGAAGCAGGTGGCCCTGCTGCAGGAGCGCGGTCTCGCGCGCACGGCGGGGGACTTCTACCGACTCACCGCCGAGCAGATGGAGGAGCTCGAGGGCTACGCGGAAGTGTCGGCGCGCAACC
>DATHGU010000138.1:0-4942 GCA_035317495.1 Solirubrobacteraceae bacterium | reverse complement strand
CGCGGCGTCGAGCGAGTAGAGCGTGGGCAGCGGCTCGCCCTCGTAGCGCAGGAGCCCGTAGGGATTGTCCTCCAGCACGAGCAGCTCGCGCTCGCGCGCGACCTCGATCAGCCGGCGGCGGCGCGCCAGCGACATCGTCACGCCGCCGGGGTTCTGGAAGTTGGGGATCGTGTAGATGAACTTCGGCCTGCGTCCATGCGCCTGCAGGCGGTCGAGCGTGCTCTCGAGCTCGTCGATCGGCATGCCGTCGGCGTCCACCTCGATCTGCTCCACCGCGGCCTGGTAGGCGCTGAACGTCGGCACCGCCCCCGGATAGGTGGGCGCCTCGGCGACGATCACGTCGCCCGGGTCGATCAACGTCTTGCACACGAGATCGATGACCTGCTGACCGCCAGTCGTCACGATCACCTCCTCGGGATCGACGAGCGTTCCCTCCTGGGCCATGACCTCGACGATGCACTCCACCGTTGCGGCCATCCCCTCGGTCGGGCCGTACTGCAGGGCGCGCGCCGTGGACTCGGCGGCCACCTGGGACATCAGCTTGGCGTACAGCTCAGGCGCGAACGTGCTCGTATCCGGAAGCCCACCGGCGAGCGAGATCACGTCCGGGCGCTCGGTCAACGCCATCATCTCGCGCATCGCCGAGCTTTTCATGGCGCGCGTGCGCGTCGCGAACAGCGCCTCGTAACGCGCCAGCTCGTGCGCCGTCGGCCGGGCCTTTCGCCCGCCACCCGCTCCGCTGATCGATCGGTCCATGTGCTGTCGTCTCTATTCGCCGCCGCGCCCGCCGAACCTCGCGCGTCCGATTCGCTGATCGCCACACGCGTCGTCTATCGTCCTGCCGATCACAGGTCGGCCAGCCCCCGCACGGTAGCGCACCCCCGCACGCCCATTGCATGAACGGCATCTTCTTCTACATCGGTCTCGGCGCCGGTCTCGCGGCTGCCTGCGGCCTGCGGCCCTTCCTGCCGGTGCTGCTCGCCGGTGCGCTCGCGGGCGCCGATGCGCTGGGAGTCCACTTCACGCGCGACCCCTTTCGTTTCCTTGAAGCCGACTGGTGGCTGCTCGTCGTCGTGGCGGCGCTTGCGATCGCATACGTGCTGCAGTTGGTGCTCGGGCTTTCGCCGACGATCGACCCAGGCGACCGCACGCGGCGCAGCGACCCGCTCGGCGCCTCGCTGGCGGGCCTCGCATTCGGTGCGGGGCCGTTGTTGTTCGGTGGCACGCTCGCCGCGCACGGCGACAGCGCCTGGCCGGGGATATTCGGCGGCCTCGCGATCGTCGGCCTGGCCCAGCGCGCCGCCGTCCCGGTGATCCTGCGCGCGCGCGCGCGTCTTCCCGATCGGGCGGCGCGCGAGGCGCTGACCCTGTACCTCGACGCGGCCTCTCTGCTGCTCGCGGCGCTCGTCGCGCTGCTGCACCCGCTCGGCTACATAGCCGTCGCGCTGCTCGCCTGGTTCATCTGGCGCGGGCGAGGGCGCGCCGATGAGAAGTACGCGGGACTGCGCAGTCTGCGCCGTTAGATGTCCTCCCCGCCCAAGCTCGTCCTCTGCGTGATCGATGCGATGGCGCCGGCGATGCTCGAGCGCGCCGTTGCCGCGGGCGCAGCCCCGGTGCTCGCGACGCTGATCGAGCGCGGGCGCTACGTGCACGACTGCGTCGCGGCGTTTCCGTCCGTCACGCCGGTCTGCGCGGCCTCGATCGTGACGGGCGTGGCGCAGGACGCGCACCGCGTCCCGGCGATGAACTGGTTCCATCGCGATGAGGACCGCTACGTGGAATACGGCTCCAGCTTTCGCTCTGCGCAGCGCTTCGGGATCACGCGGCAGCTGACCGACACCGTCTACAACATGAACCGCGCTCACCTCTCGCCGGACACGCCGACCGTTTTCGAGACGCTCGACGACGCCGACGTGCGTACTGCCGGGACCACGTACCTGATGTACCGCGGGCGCTACCGGCACGAGCCGCAGCGAGACACCGCCCTGACGCGCGTCGCCACGACGCTCATGCGCCACGCGGTGATGGGCCCGCGCGAGCTCTTCTACGCCGACATCTTCGCCTCGCGGCGCACGGGCTGCCGCTCGGGGCTGGGGATGCCGGGCGTGCGCGACCGCCACTCGGGCTGCGTGTCCAGCTACATGGTCGAACGCGACCTGTTCGACTTCCTGCTGCTCTCGCTGCCGGACAACGACTGGTACTCGCACAAGTATGGGCCCGAGGCGCAGCTGCAGTCGATCGCCCAGGCCGACCTGCAGCTCGCCCGCGTGTGTGAGGCCTCCGGTGGGGTGGACGAGTTCCTGCGCGAGTACGCGGTCATCGCGATGGCCGACCATTCGCAGGCGCCCGTGACCGACACGATCGCGTTGCAGGATGAGCTCGCCGAGCTCGGTGTCCTCGGCCCGTCGCGCCCGTCCGGCGGCGACGAACCCCGGATAGCCGTCTGCCCCTCCCAGCGCGCCGCGATGGTCTACGCCCTGCACGAGCCCGAGCGCGACGCGATGCGCGCGTCGGTCGTGACGCGTGCGCTGAGGATCGAGGGAGTCGAGCACGTCATGTGGCTGGCGCGCGATGCGCACGATGCACCCCACGAGGGGATCATCGCGAGCTCCGCGCACGGCGAGCTGCGCTTTGGCCCCGGCGGTCCGCTGCAGGACGCGCGCGGCGTGCACTGGAGCGTCGAGGGCCCGCTCGCCGTGATCGACGCGAGCGTCAGCGACGGTCGCCTGCTCACGCCCGACTACCCCGACGTGCTCGCACGCGTGTGGGCTGCGCTCACGTGTTCGACCTCCGGAGAGGTCCTGCTGTCCGCCGCTCCCGGGTACGAGTTCATCGACTGGGGCCGCCAGGCGCACGTCGGCGGCGGTAGCCATGGCTCGCTGCACGCCTCAGACTCGCTCGGCGCGCTGATCGCGTGCGGCGTCGAGCTCCCCGCGCAGGAACCCGTCCAGTGGGCGATCCGCGACATCGCGCCGCTCGTGCTCGGTCACTTCGGCCTGGCCGACACCGGCGCGGCCGAGCGCACGGCCGCCTGACGATCGATTCTTGCCGACTCGCGCGCGATGACGCGCCCGTTACGCTCGCCTGGTGCGGCGCTCGATCACCATCCTCGCGTGCGCGCTCGCGTGCGCGGTACCCGCCACGGCCAGCGCGACGCCGGGTGCGCGGGGGAGCGCGCCGCGCCCGGCGCAGCTGGCGGGCGCCGCGAGCATCGACTCGGCCGCCTCGTCCGCGGGCCGCTCCACGAGCTCGGACGCGCCGATCCCGGTCCCGCCCTCGGACACGCCCCCGGCGGGGCGCCGGCTGTCGGCGAACCAGGTGATGGCGATCGCCGCGGCACTGCCGAAGATGAAGTCCGTACGCGCCAAATACCCCGGCTCCTACGGCGGGGCGTACCTGAAGATCCCCTTCCACTGGCAGGTCAGCTACTTCTCGCGCAACGGCAAGAAGGAGATCGGCCAGGTGACGATCGACGATCTCAGCGGGCGGGTGCTCGAACAGTGGACGGGCTTCCAGGTGGCGTGGACGATGGCGCGCGGCTATCGCGGCGCGTTCGGACGGCACGTCAACGCGCTGTACATCTGGCTGCCGCTGTGTGCGCTGTTCGTCGTGCCGTTCTTCAACTTCCGCCGGCCCTTCTCGCTGCTGCACCTCGACCTACTCGTGCTGCTGTCGTTCTCGGTGTCGCTGGCGTTCTTCAACCACGCGCGCATCTACCAATCGGTGCCGCTCGTCTATCCGCCGCTGCTCTACCTGCTCGCGCGGATGCTCGCGTTGGCGCGCCGCGGACGCCCCCGCCGGGAGCCCGGCCCGCTGCGCCTGCTCGTGCCCGCGCCGTGGTTGGCGCTCGGCGTGGTCTTCCTGATCGGCTTTCGCATCGCTCTGAACGTGACCGATTCGAACGTGATCGACGTCGGCTACGCCGGCGTGATCGGGGCGCAGCGGATCGTTCACGGCAAGCCCCTGTACGGCCACTACCCCTCCGACAACGAACATGGGGACACGTACGGTCCGGTCAACTACGAGGGCTATGTGCCCTTCGAGCAGCTGTTTGGCTGGAGCGGCAAGTGGGACGACCTCCCGGCCGCCCACGCCGCGGCGATCGTGTTCGACCTGCTGGCCATCGCGATGCTGTTCCTGATCGGGCGACGCGTGCGCGGGCCGACGCTTGGGATCGCGCTGGCGTACGCGTGGGTCTCCTATCCGTTCACGCTGTTCGCGCTCGAGAGCAACGCCAACGACACGCTGGTCGCGGTGCTGGTGCTCGCGGCGCTGCTCGCGGCCACCTACCGGTCGAGGCTCGCAGCGCCCGCGCGCGGCGTGTTCGCGGCGTTCGCCGGTCTGACAAAGTTCGCCCCGCTGGCGCTTACGCCGCTGCTCGCGACGTACGGTCTTTGGCGGCCGGCGCCGCTCGCGACGGACAGGGTACGCGCGGCGCAGATCGCCGCCGGTGGGTCTCGTGAACGGGTGCGCGACTTCGCGGCGTTCGCGCTCGCCTTTGTCGCTGCTGTGGCCGTCGCGAGCATTCCCGCGCTCAGCCACGACTCGCTGCACACGATCTACCAGCGCACCGTCGCCTACCAGTCCGACCGCGGCTCGCCCTTCTCCGTGTGGGGGCTGTACGGCGGTCTCGGCGACTGGCAGGAAGCCGTCCAGATCGCGGCTATCGCGCTCGCCCTCACGCTCGCAGTTATTCCGCGCCGGCCCGACGTGGTAGGACTCGGGGCGGGGTGCGCCGCAGTGATCCTCGCCACGCAGCTCGGTATCGACCACTGGTTCTACCTCTACATCCCCTGGTTCTTCCCGCTGGCGATGCTCGCGTTGCTGGGACGCTTCAGCGCTCCTGCGAGGCGTCCGGCGGCTGTGGCATCAGGACCTGCTCGATCGACTCGGCCCGCAGTGGCTGTGAGCAGCGGATGAGGACTCCCATAAGCCACGGATC